>JAGHUL010000124.1 GCA_018064825.1 Candidatus Colivicinus equi | reverse complement strand
CATTCCTTTCTTAAATCAATATGATTATAAGAAAAGAATGTAGGTCAACCAACATATTTGAGATTGGCGTTTTCCTACATTTCTATTTTGGCGTTTTCATTTATTCGTTTTGTTTGTTCATAAATCTTCATATTTTGTCAAACAGCAAAGGTGTGAATATTTCAATGGTGTAACATCACAACGTTAATTGAATTAGCACCACTATGTCACTGCTATAGCTTTGTTTCTTTGTTCTCACATTCCTTTGCCAACAGTTTCCCCGGCTACTTCTACTGATTTAATTTTCATTAAGTTATCAAATATATCAGTTTTTCCAAGTAAATTCATACCACCATGCCATACAAGATTATCATCAAATATCGCAAAACATTCTTGTAAATCTTCTTTTTTAATTACTTCTATTCCATCTCTTCTCATGTCGTATATTAGTGGTTCATCATTATCGTCTCCAATAACAACACTCACATTTACACCTGCTTCTTGTCTATCTTTGATTAAATCAATTAACTTATATACTTTCTCTTCGTTAATTGATGGACTAGATATAATAATGCTCTTGTTTGTTTCGTTTATATCTTTTTCAAATACATTTGTGTAATTACTCGAATCATATTTATAATTCGCATATTGTTTTTCTTTAATATCATCTTAAATTATATAACCCTTACTCTTATATGCTGTTAATCTCTTATAATACATATTCTTAAAACGGACAAATGATACGACTATTAAAACATCAATGACTGAGTAGCATACAAACGATATTAAAACAAAACTAATAACACGTTTATTAATTAACCGATTAAACTGTAATATTAAAAAGTTTTATGGGCAAGAAAGGTTTATCGTCGTTTGCCCGTTATCTGTATTTGTCTATCTCTTTATATATCCATTTATATCTATCAGAAAGCCAGCTTCTTAAGTAATTGTAATTTTCTTCGTATGTTTCAAACCTTTTATAAGCAATATCTGTATACTCTTTGGAAACGTCCCAGTTGGCACCGTCATACACGTCGTTTTCATAATTTCTACTGATTATTGGTAAATATTTATTTAGTAACTCATCTAGTTTGCCGCCTGCTGCAAATTGCGATTCAAATAATTCTTTGCTGTCATTGAACGTCTCTTTTACTCGAGACATGAATCCATCATACATAAACAAGGCATTAAATATTTCGTTTTCTGTACAATATAAACCTTTTGAACTATCGTGATTATTTGCAAGATCATATCCTTCCCAATAATGCAAATAACCTACTTCTGCCACATCCGTAACGTTGCCAGAAGACAAATCATAATCCCACACGGGTCCCGCATAAAAGATGCCGTCTTTATAATAAAATTTGACGCTGCTATATACGAAATCAGTTGGTTTTGCGAATTCGTTAAGCACGTAAAATTTGGCAAAACTTTCAACATTTATTTCTTTTTCTACGAGGTTCCAATCTCCAGAAGTAAGTACGCTATCTAATTCGTTTATTTTATTATTTATATATTCATATTGGTCTTCTGTTGGCTCTTCGGGGTCATTTAAAACAAATCTCCATCCTTTAGTTGTTACAACATATGTTGCACCCTCTTCTGCTCTTTCTCGTTCATATTCAAACATGAAGTCTCCATCATCTATGTCAACATCAACTCTCGTTTTTCCCGAATCTACTGGCTCTACAAATAAATAACATCCTAAATATTTTCCATCTAGCCACAAATTTACATACTCAGATTCGGAAGTATATTCCAATTCCATATCCTTGGCTAAATCAAAAAACAATTTATTTCTCAACATTGTCGGATCGTAACATTCAGCTAATAACGACCATTTTTTAGCAGCGCCAAATCCAAATAAATCAACTTTTTCTGAAAGTTTGATATTAAATGGTTTTTTCTCAGCGGTTGCTGTTGAGTTGCCTCTTATTTTTATTTGAGCATCATTGTCCGTAATACATTCATTATTATATATTACAGTTATCGTTGCTTTTACATAACCCGTTTCTTTAGTAATGGTGTCACCGCAATTATCGTTTGTATTGACGATTATATTGGGATATTTTGTTGATATTACATAATCAGCATCACCAAAACTAATGGTTTTAAGGTTATTGATATTCCTATAATTTTCATCATACGCATACGTTTTATTTTCTATTAATGAATCCAAGCTTTTTTCGATTTCTTTCAGTGAACTATTTAACTTCAGTTTTGGAGAATTAATTATATTAATCAGTTCTAGATACTCTTTAGAATATATCTTTGTTTTTGAGTTTTCTACGATTTCTAATTCCTTTGCAATTTTCTTATATATACTATTACGCTGAATTAAATAATCAGCAAAAAAACAAGTAACAACTAATATTGACACAATTATTACTGCGATTATTTTTTTCTTCTTCATGATTAGCTCCATAATCCAACACTAAAAGTATATCATTATATCCATAACGTTTTAATAATAATATGAACAATAATTGTGAGAATAGTTGTGAGACTTACAAATCGTGCTCTTGAGTGTTATATTATAAGTAAGCGAGAGGTTATTCATAATGACAAATGAACAAATTTTTGAAAAAGTTAAAGAGATTTTTGCCGATGAACTAGACATAG
>JAGHUL010000094.1 GCA_018064825.1 Candidatus Colivicinus equi | reverse complement strand
ACCCAGTTTAAACCTAAAGCTATACCTGATACAACAATATATTTAAGATTATTTTTTATTGCTTTTATATCTGGTAAGTTTTCGCTAGCAAGCATTACCACGCCAATAAATAGTGAACCAATAACACCTCTACATAGCACAACAAATTCACTTGAAGCATTAACATAATGAAGAAAGAATCCTATCGTTCCATATATAACTACAGCTATTAAATATCTTATTGTTGCGCTTGTTTTTTTCATATAAAAATAATAGCACCAAAACATATTGGTCGAAAGAACATTTTGCTATGTACGTTTATTAAGATTACTAGAATATGAAGAAAAGAAAGAATATGTGGTCTTAATAGAAATTCGTACTATAAAACTAATCACGATGCTACTGATGTGACTTTAAAAACAGATTAGTATTTAGGACTTAGTTCTAATATGTGTGTAGCTTATTATGCACAAATCGCTGTATCAAAAGACATAATATGTGCCTATTATACTGGTCAATCTAGAATTGATATAAACGACTTTCTATACTCTGTTTAAATACCATTAATCTTTAGTTAATGGGTGATTTACGATTCGCGACTTGTTATTCGTTGTGCTTCAGCAATACATCTCAAGGCGATATCCTGGCCATTATTTACATGCGGAAGAAAGCCAACTTTTATTTCGATTTGTGTTAACTCGTTTTTAAAAGCGGCTTTTTCATATGGCCTTGATAAAAGATTTTTCAAGTCATCAATGATGCCTTGTGCAATTTCAACAATTAATTCTACTGTTGCGCCTGATTTGTATTTTTCGAGTCCTTTAATAGCTAGTTCTAGTTGTATTCTAGCAGAACTTGGTAAACAACCGTTCCCCTCGTTTCCACCTGCGAAGCTTACTAAATCAGAGTCATCAATTGGTGTTACTGCTTCATAGCATTTTAAACATTCCAATGCGCAATCATCACTGATTTCGTATCCTCTCTCTTTTAATATTTGAATAATCTCGTCTTTATTCTTAGATGCGCATTCTTCAAATAAATCTATTAATTCATCGTATTGTATTTTTTGATACATTTCTTCTAAATTATTAATCATAATTTTCTCCTTTTTTATATATTAACATATTAATTTCGTCCTTTATGTTGGCTTAAGTAGAATTATGAAAATAACGACAACTAAAAGCAGATTCCTTTGTTTATTATACTTTTTGGTGTGTATGACGAAAGCAAAGAAAGTGTTGGAAAGACGGAATTCGATAGAAGAGTTCACAAAAGCGCGAAATATATTTTGATTGGTTGCTCAATTCTATTAATTAAATAACTCGTTAGTAATCCCTTCTGTTGAAAAAATCACTTTTTATGTGAGCTTGGTATTTCATAACAATTGTCGATAATATTACTAGACAAATTAATTAATTATATTTCTAAGGATAGAAGATACTCGTTCTGCTTTTTTCTCTAGTGAATCGGCAAAACTTTCGACATAATTGCACTTAGATAGTGCTTCTTTCATCATTATTGGATCATCTGTTAATATCGTATCAACTCCACAGTCAACAAGGTATTGAACGTTATCTTCTTTATTAATAGTCCAAACAAAGCATTGCTTTCCTTCTTCGTGAATTCTAGAAACTAAGTCTTCATTGACTGCCGACTCTTCAATTGAAAAGAAGTCAGCGTAATCTATGTTTTCAATTCCTTCAGTAGCAACAACCGTACAATAAATAATTGGAAAATCAGGATCTAATTCTTTAATTCGTTTTAATGGTTTTTCTTTTAATGACAATACTGCTATTGGTAAAGAAGAATTAGTTTCCTTAATAATATCTATTACAGCTTCTTCAATATGATCATCATATTCAGTAGGTTTTATTTCTACTTGAACAGCAACTTTATCTTTTAATACATCTAGAGCTTCTTTTAATGTACATAGTCTAAGTCCTTCATAATCTTTAGAGAAATATGCACCAGAGTCATATTTCATCAATTCTTCATAAGTTGATTCATGAACAGTTAGGTCAATACCAATATTACTTAAGTCATCATCATGGCTGACAACAATCACTCCATCCTTAGTTTGATGCACATCTAGTTCAACCCAAGTCGCAATCTCTTCATCTACCGCCAACTTAAAAGCAGGCAAAGAGTTTTCTGGTGCTCTTACAGAGTCTCCACGATGTGCCGCAATATTTGGGACAATACGATATTGATTATTATAATTAACACCACCAAAAACAGTATTAAATAAAACGCATGATAACAATATGGTTAAACATGAAAAAGCAACATCCATTTTAGAGATTGTTGGAACTATTATTTCGTTATTTAACTCAACGTTTTTCTTTTCTGAGCACAAGAAATAGAAATTTGTATAGAAAAGCATACACGTACATTTATAAATCAATAAACCAACAGTAATAACAACAAAGACTATTATTAAATTAATACCATCAATTAACTTTATATTAAAAATATTTGAAACCCCATTAACAATCACAACAGTAAAGCGACAAACTAAATATATGATAATTGCTATTAATGCGCTAAGAAGCATATCATATAAAAATAGTTTTCCAACCTGACCTTTCATCAAATAACGGCTACGTTTTTTTGCCTCCTCAAAATCCACGTTCTCTATAGTAAAAATCGGAATAACTAAAGCAACGTTATAAGTGAAAACAAAAAGAGCAGTAAGAGCTGTAAAAAACAAAATAGTATAAAGAGTATTATTAAAGATTGCATCCAAAATAAAACCTGGTAAATCAATAGAAAAACATGCATTACTTATTTCAATACTTGAAACAAATGGCAATAAGATTACAGTATACACAACAAGTAGAACGCTTTTTCTATTAAAAGTCTTTTTCCCAGAATATATTCCTGCAATAAATAATTCTTTGATACTTACTTTTTTATTAAGTCTAGAAGCGTTTATCGCATAAACTATTGCGCAAGCAAAAATAAGTGCAAAATAAGCCAAAATAAAACAAGAAACAATACCCATAATCCAGCTAAATGGACTACTTATATATTTCAATAGATTATTATCAGCTATGTAATTGATATTAGCGACCTTCATCGCTAATAATGTTGAACCATTAATAACAACATACGATAAACAAGAAGTTAAAAGTGTATATAAAAAACTATAAA
>JAGHUL010000030.1 GCA_018064825.1 Candidatus Colivicinus equi | reverse complement strand
AGGAACTAACGATTACACTGATGGAGTTACATATAACTCATCAATGATGGTATCTGAACCAATATTCAAATACTTAGATGAAGTAACAATGAAGTCAGAAGCCACTTTAGTTTAGCGGTGGGTTCACGTTTCAATATTAGATACTCAGAAACGATCTAAATATTACCAACATAGGTATTAATAATCCTAGTTATTGCTTTTTTATCCCTATCTGGTATTTCTAATCCAAGAACAAATTTGCAAGCTTCATCAATTTTGTTTTCTTTTAGTAGTTTTTCAAATCTCTCTATGTCTTGCCCAGAAACAGTAGGTGTTCTAGCAAGAATAGGTTTTATTAATAGCAATAATATGACTGATACAGCGCTATATTTAGCACCAAACCCATGATGTTTTCCGCCACTTATTTGATTAAGTTCATTGTCATCAAGCTCTGATAATTTCTTGTTCATTGATTCAAGTTCTTTTATTAATTCATTTAATTCTTCTTGTGTCTTTGCCATTGTGTTACTATGCTCCTTGATAATATTATACGAATAATCATTGATTAAGGTAAACTAATCTATCAAATAGACTAAGCATTGTTCTCTAAAAATCTAATTCATTGAATTTCCTACCTAAAATCAAAAAAACTCTATCTGCCTAAATTAATATAATATATATATATATATATATATATAAACAAGGAGTTATTTATGTCAGAAAAAAGTAAAGCAATAGAATTAGATGAAAATGAGATTCAACAAGTTAGCGGCGGAGTTACTGGGGAAAGTTCACCAATAACAATTGATTACAGCTTATGTGATGGTTGTGGTGTATGTATTAGAGAATGTCAAGAAGGTGCGTTGAGACTTGAAGAAGGAAGAGTTTATGTTGATGATGATAAATGCACTAGATGTTGTTATTGTGAAGTTATGTGCCCTCCAGCCGCAATTAAAGTAAATTGATGATTTAAGTTCACTTATATAAATGTAATTGAATAGGATCGAATTGAGAGCGTAGACATATCTAAATGAAATGAGTTTTGATATCTATAATAATAAACTGTAAAAAATATACTATTATTTGTAGTCTTTTTCTTATTATTTCGTATATATTGTTAAAGTATATTAAAATAGAAATGTAGAAAGTGAGATTTACTTATGCTAAGCAAGAATAATTGTATTGAATTAAGTGAAGAAGATTTAGAAAAAATAAATGGTGGGGAAACTTACGAATTATCTCAAAGTGAAATTGATAGTGGAGTATTCTTTGTTAGTATGGCAGAATATATAAAATACAACGGAAAAACCTATGAATGTACTAATCAATTTGCAGCAAAAACAACTAAAGTCGCTGCCTATACATATATGGTTTATAAAGAAATAGGTGGTACTGGTACTTTGCTTATTCCAAGTGCTAATTTCTGTTAATAATAAGTTTATCTTTAACTAAAACTCTCCAAGAATTCTCCTGTCTCCTATAGACAGGTAGATGAATTGGAGTAATTTTTGTTTTGACTCTTGATATGGATTTAGATAGAAATAGCCACAGTGTTTACGGTAGACAAATCTATGTGAAATGGTATATGTAGATGTTCCTAAGCGAATCAAGTTGGTTTTTGTTTGACTATATAACAGGCTAAAATGAGGTTCTTGAAAATATATTTAAAAATGCGAAAATAAATATGTTGAATCTTTAAGGTAAAATTAATACAATTATTTAAAACTAAAAATTAAAATAGATGTACGAGGAAAATAACGGTGGAAAAAAAGAATACAAGTAAAAAGAAACTTCTAGAAGTATTAGTAATAACTCTCTTTCTAACATATGGAATTCATTATTTTGGATACTTCATTAGAACAAGATATTATAGTTTATTAAATCCATTGATGGAGACTAATCCGGGATTACATTCAATATTAAGGTATCTTGGACATTTAGTATTTGTTGGAGTCTTCGCAATATATTGTTTTATCGTAAAGGGTGAAAAAAAGTATTTTGAATTATTCATTCCTAAGAGGGGAAGCAACAAAGTATCAAAGCTTTTTATTGGTATGATTGTTGGCCTTGTTATGAATGTTATTTGTGTAGTTGGTGCTTTAATGCACGGTGATATAACAATTTCAGGAACTAAGAACTTAAATATTGGTTTACTTGTTTTTGCTTTTTTTGCGGTATTAATTCAAGCTTCAGCTGAAGAGTTAGAATCAAGAGCCTTCCTTTTTGGAAAACTTGAAGATGGTGGTTTTAAATTAATACCTGCAATAGTTATTTCATCTATATATTTCTCATTTCTGCATGCCGCAAATCCAAGTTTTGGGATAATACCATTTATTAGTATTGCTTTGGCTGGTCTTGTTTATGCTCTTATATATGTCTATACCGATTCTATTTGGGCTGCTTGTGGCTTGCATCAGCTTTGGAATTTCTCTCAAGACTTTATTTTTGGACTTCCTAATAGTGGAAACCCATCAGGTATGTCAATTCTATCATCTACTGTTAATAGAGACGGTTTCTTCTATAATTCAGATTTTGGCGTTGAAGGAAGTATTTGGTGTATTATTGTACATATTGTAGTAGCAGCTATTCTTTTAATATTAATAAAGAAAAAGAATAAATAATTGATCATCAAGATTATATAGGTTACTGTTCACACATAAAAACTCATTCTTCAACAAAATGAGTTTTAATAAAAGAATTAGATATCTTCTTCAAAAATGTCATTTTTTGACTATTTTGTGTCTTTAGATGCTTTATCTGCGTATTTATAGCTGATACAAACACACACAAAATTATTTATTTAATTCAATTTCTAGATATTTATAAACATCAGTTATATGTTGTCTAAAACCATTAGGCTTTGAATTCTCAATAGACAGTATTCTAAAATAGTTTTCTTTCTAATTCAGATGATAGTTTATTATTTTTTATTATGAAATGTTTATTATTGGCACCAACATGTTCTTCATCTATATATTTATCAATAATTGGAATAGCATCACTAATAAAGAAGATTGGTTTATTTGTTGTTCTACCTAAATGATAATAACAAGATCTTAAATCGTTTTCAGGATAATTTAAATTATTAAAAGATAGATTGATATTTATAATAAAACAGCTAAAGTTGATAATTTATCAAGCTTTAGCTGCATTTAAAGATCTATTTTATTCAATTGATATCAAATACTAACCTTTAAATTTGCCCTTGTATTCCATTTCTAACAATTCGTTTGCTGATAATCTATTATTTGATGACATAAAAAAATAATTGCCATCTTCAATATCATACTTATCGCAAATGATATCTCCATATCTATTGTTAAATGTATCAACAACGTATAAAAATACTCCATCACTATAAGAGTCGTTTTTCTCTATATTACTAATAACAGCAGATTTTGTATTATAAGTTCCACCGCCAAACGTGTTTTCTAAATCTTCGTTTTTTAATTCAAAAGTTTTGTTTTCATTTACCATAATTTAATTCTCCTAGACTATTTTTTATATTATTGCATTTATTTATACGATTGTTAAGAACAAATTATATTTTTGATATAAAATATAGAAAAACTTCGAAATGGCTTATCTTACTCTTTGACAATTTTTTCTAGCTCTTTAACTGCTTTTTTAACGTTTGCTAGAGATGTCGCAAGATTTACTCTAACCAACTTCTTATATTTCTTACCACCAAATGTTTCACCGGAATTAGTTAAGATATGGCATTTCTTGCTTTTTACAACGTTGTGCTTATTTTAAAAATATTGAAAAGTAGTGCACCGCATAAAATGCGAATCCTAGTTAAAAGTAGAGATAATTAAATTTTCCTACATAAATTGTGGAACTCCAGGGTGAATATAAAGTGAAAACTATTATTCTTGTGTCAGATTCCGACCCAAGATTTTTTTATTGAGTATCTTGGCACGGAAGAAATCTGCTCACTTCTAAGTCGTTTCTTAAGAAAATAACCCACCTTTTCTTATCAAGTCAATTCAATAAGTAAATATTATATCTTTCTATCTTTTCTGCGTATAATAATACATAGAAAGGAAATATAACATATGGAAAATAAAGCACTTACTCAAGAAGAACTAGAAAAGATAAGCGGTGGATCTCAAACATTTTGTGATTTTGATCCCCCAACAATATGCCCAGTATGTGGTAAACCTTTAACAAGGCATCCTGAATATGACGACATAAATGGACTACCTCTTTTTGTTTGTACTAGCAATATATGGGATGAAGATCACTGGGTTCTTTGGGAAAGAAAGACTTATGAACAATAGTATATCTGAATCTTTGAATAGTATTTAAACTCGTTTTCTCAAATAGAAATGAGTTTTTTTCAACATCGTGCTTATTTTAAAAATGTGGAAAAAGTAGTGTCCTGCATAAAATGCGGAGCCTAGCTAAAAGTAGGGACAATTAAATTTTCCTACATAAGTTGTGGAGCCTCTTATTGGCGATTAACTTCCTATAGTAATATCATATATAGTAAAATATAAGAAAGTACAAGGAGAAAAGATAATGAAAGTTGATAAGATTGTAAAAAACGCAAATATATTTACATCTGCTGCAAGAAACTTTTATGCTTCTGCTTTTGCAGTAAAAGATGGTAAATTTGTTTACGTTGGCAATGAAGATGGACTTAAAGATTATGAGGGAGAGGTTGTTGATCTTGGAGGCAAATTTGTTATGCCTGGAATCATTGATTCTCACCAACATATTGCTATGTGTGCAGCTTTTGAATATACACCTCCAATCATAAAAATTGTTGCGGATGGCAAAAAAGCAATATTAGATTTTATTCGTGATTATATTTCAAATAATCCTGGAAGAAAAATGTACAAATTTGAATTGGGCTTTTTCTATCTTCATGGAGAAAAATTAACACGTTGGGATCTTGACGAGATTAGTTCAGATACTCAAATAATTATTATGGAATCTATTGGCCACAGTGGATGGGCTAATTCTAAAGCTTTTAAAGATTATGGTATTGCTGAAGATGAAGAGGATATATCAAAGAATCTAAGTCGTTATGATAGAGATGAAAATGGAAGAATAACTGGTTTCGCAACCGAAGCAGCTTTCCAAACTTTTAGTTTTGGACATTCAAAAGATATCACTGATGAACAAATTCGTGCAGCATTACAACGTTATTTTGATTATTGCGTTAAAATGGGAATCAGTTGTGTATTTGAAGCTGGCTCACCTTCAAGAATTCACTTCCATGATAGAGTTCTTAAAATTCTATGTGAAATGGATGAGGAAGGTAAAGTACCAATTATTATTGAAAGCAGTTTTATGATTATGGATCCTCGAGAAATGGAAAACAGTATTAGTATTCTTAAGGAAATGGATAAAAAATATCATACAAAACATGTTCGTTGCCGTACTATGAAGATGATGATGGATGGCATCGAAAGTGGACGTTCTGCTGCTGTTATAGATCCATATGATGATGGTACATGTGGTGGAAGACTTACTGATGAAGTTTCTTTGTCTAAGTTACTTGTTCGTCTTAATAAAGAAGGAATTGATTTCCATGTTCATACAGTTGGTGAATTAGCTGTTAAAACTGTATTAGATGCTGTTGAACTTGCGCAAAAAGAAATTGGTGGCAAGTTGATGATTAATGTTACTTCAGCACATCTTGGAATCGTTAAGGAAGAAGATATTTTGAGATTCCAACCTCTTGGTGTAATAGCTAACTATACGCCAGTATGGCATGGTGGAAATTCATTCCCTGGCGGTGTACGTGCAGCAGTTGAACTTTTAGGTGAAGAACGTGGTAGCAACCTTAACAAGTGCGGAATGATGTGGCGTAATGGCACACTAGTTACTTTCTCTAGTGATAATATTGCTTTCTTGACTTTCAATGGTTGGAGCCCATTCCATGGAATGGAAGTAGGTATTCTACGTAAGGATATTGATTTTGCAACTACACCTGGTGATTATTCAACGGTTGAATTATATCCACCAGTAAGTGAATGTATGACTATTGAACAAATGATACTTGGTTATACAATAAACGGTGCTAAACAGTTGCGTCTAGAAAAGAACAAAGGCTCTATTGAAGTTGGAAAAGACGCAGACTACATTGTTCTTAAGGAAAATCTTCTAAAAATACCTGCTGAAGGTATGAAACATATCGTACCAGAAGAAGTATATTTCAATGGAATAAAAATGAATTAAAGTTTATTGAGATTAAGCGATTATATCACCACTAAACAGTAGTGATAAAATCGCTTTTTTGTTTTTTAATTACTGTAATATTTAACTTTTGAATAATAATTTAATATTATTGAGTATAAACTATAAAAGTTGTATATTAATGTAAATGATACAAGGAGAAAACGTAATGATAGTTGATAAGATTGTTAAGAATGCTAAAATTTTTACTTCTGATTTGAAAAATTTGAATGCAACTGCATTTGCAGTAAAGAATGGAAAATTTGTGTATGTTGGTGATGAGTCTGGTATTTCAGAATACGAGGGTAATGTTGTAGATATGAACGGCAAGTTCATTATGCCTGCATTTATGGATTCTCATGTACATATCGCACTTCCTACAGGTATGAAATATGCAACTCCTCCTGCAAGAATTGTATGTTCAAACAAGGAAGAATGCCTTGATTTTATTAGAAAATATGTAAATGATAATCCTGATTTAAATGATTATCAATTTAGTCTTCGCCTTGCAGATTTAAATGGTGTGAAACTTACAAAAGATGATTTAGATGCAATATGTGCAGACAAAAATATTGTTATTCGTGAAGAAGAATTCCATAGTGGTTGGGTAAATTCGAAATGCATGAAGGAAATGGGAGTTGATGATGATACTCCAGATATCGCTTCTGGTTTGTCATATTACGATCGCGATGAAAATGGACATAAAACAGGCTATATGTTCGAAATGACTTTAATGCGCTCAGCACAAAAAAGTTTTTCTAAAGTAACTGATGAACAGATTCGTGAAGCTGTTTTGTCATGGGTAAATTTCTGCAAGAGTTATGGTATTTCGGCTGTCTTTGAAGCTGGCACACCTTGTGGCGAAGAATTCCATGAACGTGTATATGACGTAATGAAAAAGATGGATGAAGATGGTGAACTTCCAATTGTTGTTGACTGTTGTTTTTCAATTTGTGATCGCAGTACTCTTGATAATATTATGGATATACTTAAGAGATATCGCGAAAAATATAATACAGGGCACTTACGTTTCAATACTTTAAAGATTATGCTTGATGGCACACTTAGAATCCATACAGCATCACTTTTATCTCCATATGAAGGACTTGAAACTTCTGGTGGATGTTTATTCAATAAAGATGAACTTGCTGAAATCATAAAGATGATAAATGCTGAAGGTTATAATTTACATTTACATACTGTTGCAGAAGGTGCAGCAAGAACAGTACTAGATGCTGTTGAAATCGCAAGAAAAGAACTTGGTGATAATCTAAAAACACAAGTAACAGCAGCACACTTAGAACTAGTTCACAAAGATGATATCAAACGATTTGCTGAACTTGGTGTTAATGCAAACTACACTGCTTGGTGGAGTTATGGAGACTGTGTTGGTGGTTCAAGAGAAACTGCAGTTGAATTACTTGGTGAAGAACGTGCTGATAGTATGTATAGAATTAAGAGCGTATATGATACTGGCGCAAATGTTTGCTTCTCATGTGATACAGTAGCCTTCATATTTGATGCATGGAGTCCATATTTTGGTATAGAAATGGCAACACGTCGTCAAATAACAGACAAAACTAAAATCGATCCAATGCTTTGTCCATATAGATTTGGAACATTCCCAAGAGAAGAAGAAAAGATGTCAGTGGAAGAATCAATTATCTGTTACACAATTAATAATGCGAAGCAATTAAATATTGATGATGTAAAAGGATCGATAGAAGTTGGTAAAGATGCTGATTACTTAGTATTTAATGAAGATCTTCTTACTGTTGATTTAGATGGTTTTAGTAATATTTTGCCAGAAGAGTTCTATATAAAAGACAAAAGAGTCTAAAACAACTTGATTGATTAATCAATATTTGTTAGAACTATACAATTATAGAAGTATGCTTGTTATGGAAAAAATAATATGAATCCAAATAATCAAATAAAAAAAATAAGTGCTGTGCTTATATCACTAATGACAGTGTTTGTTCTATTAACGACAACGTCTTGTGCAACTAAAAAAGATGATGGCGCTGAAGACACAGAACTTTATAAGGAAATCCAAGAAATATGCTACTCGAATAATGATATAGGTTTTACAGATTTTGGAGATTATATAATTTGGATTGATGATTTTAAATCAGCTGATCTTGAATCAGCAGTTTCATACTCTCAGGTTGTTTCAGATAATACTCAGGGCGGTTTATGTACCGCTTGTGTCAAGAAAAACAGTAACGGTGAAGTATTGATAGGAAGAAATCAGGATATGGAAATATCACAATATCCTGCTTTCATTGTTACGACTTCATATGGAAAATATAAAACAATTGGATATCGTTACTTGAATGGTGATTTATATACATATGAGGAGTTCAAGAATGAAGGTTATAAAAACGATGATTTCATTAATCTGCTTGCTTTTTCAGGTGTAGATTGCATGAATTCAGAAGGATTATATATTCAGGGCAACGCTAGAGAAAGTGGCAAGGATTTTTATAATACCGGTACAAATCCAGGAAAAACAAGAGCTAGAATAGATATGATTGCAACACTTGTTGCTCAAAATTGTTCAACCGTAAAAGAAGCGGTTTCATTTATCAAGAATGAACTTGATGTCTATTCAACACCTGAAAAGAATAATGATGGCTTTACAGAAATAGCTTATCTTATTGGTGATGCTGATGGTGATTATGGTATTGTTGAGATTGCTGGAAATCAGATTTATTATCTTCCTTATCAAAATGGACAGGCCAATTATTATTTAAATTCTGTATGTAATGCTATTGACGATTCTGGTTCTGGCTATGGACGTCTTGCAAGAGCACTTGATGGATTAGATGAAATCGAGACACAAGAAGAGATGCTTCATCACATGGAGAAAGCAATGTGGAGAGATTGGGTTCTATATGCTGATTGTACATATATCGATGATAATGGAGTAGTTCATTTTGTTGATGACAAAGGAAATCCAGTAGAAGACTGGCGTTCAGATGTTTATGTTTCTATGATTGAAGAATTATGGGAATCTAATGATTTACCAATATCTAACAAAAATGCTAGATGGATGATGCGACCAGAAAATGCTGAAGTTGTTATTGAG
>JAGHUL010000130.1 GCA_018064825.1 Candidatus Colivicinus equi | reverse complement strand
TTACATATAGCTATTACTTTTCCCATAAATACCTATTCCTTTATTTAGATTTATTGATTATATCATCAATAAGACCCATATTCTATCATAATTATTGCTATTTTTAATGTTTCACGCCCACTTATAATATATGTTTCACGGAGTTATTCCCCAATATGTTGGGTTATGAATGTTTCACGTGAAACAATATTTAGCGTTTAAACGTTTTCTTATAAATAATGTTTCACGTGAAACATATTATAAAGAAATGAAGTTATTTCTAATAGCAAATACAGCTGCCTGAGTACGATCAGAAACACCAATTTTCTTAAATAAACTGGTTATATGATTCTTAACAGTACGTTCACTTATATCAAATGAATCAGCTATGTCCTTATTAGACTTACCTTGTGCAATACTAATAAGAATCTGCTTTTCACGTTTCGTCATATCCTTAGACTTATCCGAATCAGATTCTCTCTTCAATAATCTCGCATTTAATGATGGAACTAAATCAGGCTGGATATACTTTTCGCCAGCATAAACTGCTTTAATAGCATCATGCAATTCAGAAGAATCTGAATCCTTTAATATATAACCATCGCATCCTGCATCTAATGATTCAAGAAGATATTCCATTTCATTATGAACAGTCAACATCAAAACCTTTAAACCACGACGCTTCTGCTTTATTTCTTTAAGAAGCTTAGTACCAGTAATATCAGGTAAATTAATATCAAGAATCACTACATCAATATCAGGATTAGATATTTTATTGCGACACTCTGCTCCTGTTGAAGCCTGATCAACAACCCTAAAGTTCTCGTCAAACTCAAGTAAATGCTTGATACCTTCACGCAACATTACATGATCATCAACTAATAAAATATTTATACTCACAATAACCTCCGAAAATTCCCTAATACCTAATAAGGTATCTCAATAACAGTTTTAAATCCTACATCAACCTGTGGATAATAAATACTTCCACTAACCATATTAACACGTTCTTTTAAAATCTTTAAACCAAAATGATTTTCTTTATTTAAAAAATCACCGCTTACTCCTATTCCATCATCAGATACTTCTAAATAAACCTTGTTTCCCTCATCCAAGATTTGAACTAAAATAGTATTTGCTTTGGAATGTTTGATTGAGTTATTAACTAATTCCTGAATAACTCTAAAAAGTGTTAATAATATAATATTATCTAACTCATCAACATAATCAATCTTATATTCAATATTGATAGAAGTTCGAGACTTATAAGATTCTAAATGATTTTCAATTGTCTTTTTAAATCCAAAATCATCAAATTGCATAGGTCTTAAATCAAAAATTGTAGACCTTATATCTTCAATAGTGGACTTAATCAATTTACGATTAGTTTCTAATTCCAATTTAGCATGAACAGGATCAACATCAATATATCGACCAGCAAGTTCAAGATTATGCATAAGTAAAGTTAAATTTTGTAAAACAGAATCATGAAGATCAGCGGCAATACGTTGCCTATCATCTTCTTGAAGTCTTAAAAACATCATTTTACTTTTATCATTATTATAAGAGTTATCATTCAAAGAAATCTGATCTGACTTAAGAGTATTTAAAGAATCTACTTTTTTTGTAACAAAACTAAGTCTCTTATATACACTTTTAAGTTCTTCTTCAAGTTCCTCTATGCGAAGCTTTTTCTCATAAACCTGATCTTTATATATTCGGGATGTTGATCTAGGAGAAAACAAATTATAATCACAATCATCCTTTTTATTAAGAGAATCAATAAATTCATTACATTCTCGTATTTCAGTTTCAATCTCAACAACACGATTCTGTATATCTGATTTTTCTTCTAGAAAACTTTTTTTAAGATCAAGTAAAACATCATTAACTAAATTATCAGCCATATTAATCCCTCATTATTTCACGTGAAACATTACAAAGGTTTTTTAACTGGTTTGCCTGCTTTCCTAGGATACTTATCAGGAGTAAATGAAGTCTTCTCTATAAAAAGAATTGTACGACTATTATCTGTATCATTTAAAGAAAAAGAAACATCCCTATCAAATGTACCACCAAGAATAGAAAGAGCATTAGCACTTAAATTTAATTCAGCTTCAGCTTTTTCAGATTTGTATGAAATAAAATAACCACCCACTTTAACAAAGGGTAAACAATATTCACACAAAACAGGAAGACTAGCGACAGCTCTCGCAGTAGCATAGTCAAACCTCTCTCTAAACTGAGAATCAATTGCAAGGTCTTCCACTCTTCCATGGTAAGCTACAATATCATTTAATGACAGCTTACTAATAACCTCATTTAAAAATTTGACACGCTTATCTAATGAATCAATAAGTGTCACAGATAAGTTAGGTAATAATATTTTTAATGGAATACCTGGAAATCCTGCACCAGTACCAACATCAACTAAAGACTTACCATTAAAATATGAATATAAATTATCTAAAGAATCAAAAGCTTTAATAATAGAAAGGCAATCAAGAAAATGCTTAATGCATACATCTTCAAATTCAACAATAGAAGTAAGATTAATCTTTTCATTCCACTCTACTAATAAATCATAATAATTTATAAATTGTTCAATCTGTATATCAGAGAGAATAATATTGGATTCTGATAAAACATCACTAAGATACTTAGCTTTATTATTATCCATAGAACCTCCTTATTTCTTATGATTAAACTGCTCTAAATAAACCAAAATAACAGAAATATCAGCAGGTGAAACTCCTGATAATCTAGAAGCCTGTCCAACAGATAAGGGCCTAAATTCTTTAAGCTTCTGCCTTGCTTCTAATCTAAGACTTGATACATCGTCATAATTAATGTCATCAGGAATATGACGACTCTCCATCTTTTTAAATTGTTTAACCTGATGCTCCTGTCTCTCAATATAACCTTCATATTTAATTTGAATACAAACCTGTTCAATTACCTCATTAGGTAAAGAAGGTCTATCTGAATCGAGTACATATAAATCTTCATAAGACAATTCAGGACGACAAAGTAATTCTGCAATTGATGCAGCAGTTTTTAATGTTGAACTATTATGAGCTTCTAAAAACTCCTGAACATTTTTACTACCACCAACATGAACAGATTTAAGTCTTTCAACTTCATCCTTGATCATCTTTTCTTTATCTAATGTCTTCTTATAATCATCATCACTTACTAAACCAACATCATGACCAAATTTACGTAATCGTAAATCCGCATTATCCTGTCTAAGTAATAATCTATATTCAGCTCTAGAAGTCATCATACGATATGGTTCTCTATTATCCTTAGTAACTAAATCATCAATAAGAACACCAATATATGCTTCAGACCTATCAAGAATAAGTGGGTCTTTTCCTAAAACTTGCAAAGCAGCATTCAATCCAGCTATAAGTCCCTGAGCAGCAGCCTCTTCATAGCCAGAACTTCCATTAAACTGACCGCCACAGAAAAGACCATGAATAATCTTTATCTCTAGACTAGGAAGAAGCTGACCATTATCTAAACAATCATATTCAATAGCATACGCGTTGCGTACTATTTTACAATTTTCCAAACCTGGAACGGTTCTATACATTTTAAGCTGCACATCTTCTGGTAAAGAAGAAGACATACCACCAACATACATTTCATTAGTGTATAAACCTTCTGGCTCAATAAAAACCTGGTGTCTTTCTTTATCAGCAAACTTAACAACCTTATCTTCAATTGAAGGACAGTATCTAGGTCCAGTTCCCTCAATAATACCTGCATAAATAGGTGAACGATCAAGATTAGCTCTTATAATCTTATGAGTTTCTTCATTAGTATAAGTTAACCAACAACTAACCTGTTCTTTCTGAATAGAATCTGGATCAGTAGAAAAAGAAAATGGAACAATTCTTTCATCACCAAACTGCTCTTCCATCTTAGAAAAATCAATACTTCTTTTATCCATTCTCGCAGGAGTACCAGTCTTAAATCTTCTAAGTCTAACTCCATTATTTATAAGCGACTGTGAAAGATGATTAGCAGCCTGTAAACCAGTTGGACCTGTATAAGTAATTGATTCACCACAAAGGCAACGAGCCTTTAAATATGTACCAGTACATAAAACAACAGCTTTGCAAAAATATGTGGTACCTGTATTTGTAATAACACCTTTTACCTTATTGTCTTCGACAATAAGATCACAGATTTCGGCCTGCTTAACAGTAAGGTTATCCTGATTTTCAAGAACATGTCTCATACTACGAGAATAATCAGATTTATCAGCTTGAGCTCTTAATGAATGAACGGCAGGACCCTTTGATATATTTAGCATTTTAGATTGAATAAATGTTTTATCAATGTTTTTACCCATCTCTCCACCAAGAGCATCTATCTCTCTAACAAGATGACCTTTTGATGAACCACCAATATTAGGATTGCATGGCATAAAAGCAATACTATCAATACTAACAGTAAATATCACAGTATTTAATCCTAAACGTGCAGAAGCTAAAGCAGCTTCACATCCAGCATGACCTGCTCCTACAACACATACATCAACATATTCTTTCCATTCATTCTTATAAATATCATTCATTACTATTTACCCATACAAAACTTAGTAAATATTTCAGTTACTAAATCATCATCAATATCTTCACCTATAATTCTTCCTAATGAAGTATAGGCATTCATTAAATCAATAGAATAAAAATCTTCTGGCATTCCATTGTCTAAAGACTCTATAACAAGATTAAAACTATCTAAAACACTCTTTAATTCCTGTGACTGTCTCAAATTTGTAATATAAAGTTCATCATCACTTGAAAGATTACCAGATACAAACATATTAGAAATGGTATCTTCAAGATTATTTAAACCATCATAATTTTTAGCTGATATCTCCAATATAACACATTCATTAGAAAACCTATTAGAAACATCTTCAATTTTTACAACTTGATCTAAATCTGTTTTATTAAGTAAAACGATAACTTTCTTATCTTTAATTAATTCAATAATATCGTCATCTTCTTTAGATAAAGGAATAGATGAATCAATTAAAAACAAAACTAAATCAGCATCAAGAGCATACTTTTTAGCTCTCTCAACACCAATATTTTCTACAGTATCATCTGTTAATCTTATTCCAGCTGTATCAATAAGATTAAGTGAAATATTATTAAGAACTATATGCTCTTCAATAATATCTCTTGTTGTACCAGCAATATCAGTAACAATAGCACGATCATAACCTGATAAAGCATTTAATAAAGAAGATTTTCCTACGTTTGGTTTACCTAAAATAACAGTATTAATACCTTCTTTAATAAACTTTCCTCGTGTACTACTATCATATAACTTTTTTACTTTAGTAGATAAGATAGATATTTTATCTCTAAGTTTTTCAGGGTAACCATCTAAACTTATATGCTCTGGATCATCTAAAGCAGATTCAATAAAAGCAATTTCATAAATTGTTTCATTACGAATTTCCTTTATTAATTCATATAACTTTCCTTCAAGATGCTTAACAGAATTTTTTAATGCAGCATTACTTTTAGAAGAAATTAAATCCATAACTGCTTCAGCTTTAGATAAATCTATTCTTCCATTTAAAAAAGCTCTTTTTGTAAATTCACCTGGTTCAGCAAGTCTTGCACCATTAGATAAAACAATATCAAGAATTCTTTTTAAAATAAGAATACCACCATGACAGTTAATCTCAACTACATCTTCACATGTAAAAGAATGAGGAGCTTTCATTATTGATATCATAACTTCATCAATAATTTCCTCATTATTAACAATAAAGCCATAATGAATAGTATGAGATTTAAAACTACATAAATTTTGCTTGCCATCTTTATTTCTATAGATCTTATTAGCAACTAAAATAGCATTAATACCGCTAATACGAATAATACCAATTCCACCCTCGTTTAATGCAGTAGAAATGGCAGCAATTGTATCAAATTCCATTATTTATACACCTTAATAAAAAACACAAAAAGGGTGTCTTTAGCTGATGCTTTAGACACCCCCAATAATTATTTCTTTAATGTAACTACAACATGTCTAAAAGGTTCTTCACCTTCACTATGAGTTGTTACAAATTTATCATCCTGTAAAGCAGAGTGAATAACTCTTCTTTCATAAGGATTCATAGGCTCTAAAGAAACAGATCTCTTTGTTCTCTTAACTTTAAATGCCATATTTTTAGCTAAATTTTCAAGAGTTTCTTTTCTTCTTTCACGATAATTTTCTGTATCAACCTTAACACGAATATATTCATCAGCTTCCTTATTAGCAACCAAAGAAGCAAGATACTGTAATGAATCAAGAGTCTGACCTCTTTTTCCAATTAATATACCCATGTCATCTCCTTCAATATCAATATCCATATTGCGAGAATCTTGAGAATATTTAATCTTGACATTAGCATCAAGTTGCATTGCTGCAAATACATCATCTAAAAATGCTTTAACTCTATCTTCTAATGAATCTTTAACCTTAGCCTTAATAATAGCAGGTTTTGATTTGAGTCCTAAAAATCCAGTAGAACCCTCTTCTACTACAACATAATCTAATTTATCACTAGTAATAGATAATTTCTGACATGCTTCAGTAATAGCATCATCAACAGTCTTGGCGGTAAATTCTAAGTATTCCATTTTTAGCACTCCTATTTATTATTTCTTTCATTATATTGTTTAACCATATTAGCCTTAGCTGCTATTGAGCCAGGTTTAGCAGAAGAATTAGAAGCAG
>JAGHUL010000067.1 GCA_018064825.1 Candidatus Colivicinus equi | reverse complement strand
ATTGGTAATCTTGTTATTATCGGTCTAGGAGTTTCTAATGCGTCGGAGAGTGCTAAAATATTAACTCGTAAAAAAATGAGGGCTGTCGTAACTTATGAAATAAATTACGACCAAATATATGAATATGTAGAATCCATTGAAGATGAAGATGAAAGAGAGGAATTCTACAAACACTATCCTAAGATTGAACTTAATGAGGTTAGTACTTTGATAAAGGATAGTAGAGTAAAAACAGCTAATGCTATATCTACATATATGTGGTATCAAGATGCTGATAAAACTTTAGATTTCGTTCATCTAGGTAACCAAGCCGAAGACAATATGGAGAATATGGGCCAACAATGTTGGATGGATGAATTTGGCAACCAACAATGTGAGACATATCAAGAACCAGTATTCTTATTAAAGACTAATGTCTTTCCAAGCATGATTGAATTTGAAGAGGGCGACTATGAGCTTCTTGATGGAAGATTTTATACTCAAGAAGAAATTGATAATGGTGAATTAGTATGTCTAGTTTCACGTGCATTTGCCGAAACTAATGGTTTAACGGTTGGTGATGATATAACATTATCATGTTCATATTTGTCTAGTTATATGAATCAATCTGGTGTTGAACAAGAAGACTTAGATAATGTTTTTGAAGTAATCGGTATTTATGATCATCATAATCAAATTCTTCCTGGTAGTTCTAATTATGATTATTGTTATCCCTATGAAAATCCTGATAACATGATTTTCATGCCTACAACGAGTTACTATGTTGCACAATTAGTAGCGCAACAAAAACAATTTGATTATTACGCAACTCAATATCCAGATGATTATAATGAAGACGATCGTCCTAGTATGGAAAATATGGAAAGGAATCTTTATTTAGATGCTGTTACATTATTGTTGAATGATCCACTAGATGTTGACGCATTTGTTGAAAACTATAATCCAACATTAGCTCGTTTTATGAAACTAAACGCTAATAATGAAGAATTCAATAACTTGTCAAAACCGTTAGATACATTAAGTATGTATGCAAATTTCATTATTTGGTTAGTTGTTATTAACGCTGTAGTTATTATTACCTTAGTTACTGCTTTAACATTAAAGACAAGAGAATATGAAATTGGTGTCTTATTATCAATTGGTGCTTCAAAGATAAAGATTGTTGCTCAATTCTTTGTTGAGCTTGCTATTATTGCAGTTTTAGGCTTCACTTTAGCAGTTGGTTCTGGCAGTATTATTGCTAAACAAATAGGTAATAAAGTGTTAGAATTCCAAATAGCTTCTAGCGGTTTGAGTGAAGAAACTGAAGATAATAATTTTGGCGGATCAAACGGCTTTAATCCTTGGGATAATGACTACACTACCGAAATTACTTTAGATGATTTAATTTCTGAATATGATGTTACAATTTCTCCGCTTATTATTGGTGAAATCTATGTTTTGGGTTTAGGCATTGTCCTTATCTCTGTAATAATTCCATCATTCATGATTATGCGTTATAACCCTAAGATGATATTGATGAATCAGAATTAGGAGGATGATATGGGTACTATATTAAAACTTGAAAATTTAAATTATTCATATATTGATGGTGGATATGAAAGACAAATCTTAAAGGATTTATCATATGAATTTGAAGAAGGTAAATTCTATACAGTTTTAGGTCCTTCTGGAAGTGGTAAAACAACATTGTTATCAATTATCTCTGGTCTAGATACAGCTAGTTCAGGCAAGATTTATTTTAATAATCAAGATATTGAAGAACTGGGCTTACATAATTATCGTCGTAATTCAATCGCTATTGTTTTCCAACAATATAACTTAATTGGTTATTTATCTGCTGTTGAAAATGTTGAAGTTGCAATGTGCGAGACTGATAATAAACTACCAAAAGATACTAGAAATGTTGCTTACAACTTGCTTGAAAGATTTGGTATTGTAAGGACTAAAGCAGAACGTTTAGTTGGCCAATTATCAGGTGGCGAGCAACAACGTGTTGCCATCGCAAGAGCTCTAGCTAGTAATGTTGACTTAATTTTTGCGGATGAGCCAACGGGCAACCTAGATACAGCTACAGAACAAGAAATCATAGCAATATTCAAAGAATTAGCTCATGATTTTGGCAAGACAATTATTGTTGTTACGCACTCAAATACTGTTGCTGAGATGTCTGATAATAGAGTCTTACTAAGAGATGGTAAATTAAATTCATTATAATGATTAAGCGACAACGTCGCTTTTTCTTAAGGTATAATTATGGTATGGATGAAAAGAATAGAATTATAGAATTACGTAAATTACTAAAACAATATAGTTACGAATATTACACATTAGATAAGCCAACTATTCCTGATAGTGAATATGACCAACTATTTAGAGAATTGGAGAATCTAGAAGCAAAATATCCAGAAATGGATGATCCAAATTCTCCTACAAAAAGAGTTGGCTATGAAATCTTATCTGAATTCACAAAAATCACTCATGATAGACCAATGCTTAGCTTAGGTGATGTTTTTTCTTATGATGAGTTAAGACAATGGTCTAAGAAGATTACGGATATTTATCCTAATGTTGAATATTGTGTTGAATATAAGATTGATGGACTTGCTATGTCGCTAATCTATGAAGATGGATTATTAAAGCAAGCTGTCACTAGAGGTGATGGAATAGTCGGCGAAGATGTCACAAGTAATGTCAAGACTATCATTTCTGTACCAATGTCTATTCCTTATAAACAGAGATACGATATTAGAGGCGAAGTATATATGCCTAAGACATCATTTAATAGAGTAAATAGAGAAAGAATTGCAAATGGTGAAGAAGAATTCGCAAATCCTAGAAATGCGGCAGCTGGTTCTATTAGACAATTAGATTCTAGAATATGTGCATCTAGAGGTTTAGATGGATTCTGGTATCATGTACCAGATGATGTGAACTCTGATACTCATTATGGTTCTTTGATGTATGCAAAAAAACTTGGTTTTATCGTTAATGAAACTACAGCTTTATATAACGACATTGAAGATGTTATCAAACATATTGATGAAGTGGTTGCTATTAGACATGACTTACCATATGAAATAGATGGTATGGTAATTAAAGTAAATAACTATGAGTTACAAAGACAAATTGGTTTTACTTCTCGTATTCCAAAATGGGCTATTGCGTATAAATTTCCAGCTGAAGAAGTAAGAACTAAAGTTGAAGATATTTTTATTACGGTAGGTCGTACTGGTAAATGCACGCCAAATGCTAAATTAACGCCTGTTAGAATAGCTGGTACTACTGTTGGTTATGCGACTTTGCATAACGAAGATAATATTAGAGACAAAGACATTAGAATTGGTGACACTGTTATCGTTAGAAAAGCAGGCGATATCATTCCTGAGGTTGTTAGATCTATCAAAGAAAATAGAGATGGTAGTCAAGTTAAATTTGATTTCCCTAGTGTTTGCCCAGTGTGTGGTGGCAGATTGTATAGATTTGAAGGCGAAGCAGCGCATTTTTGCATCAACAGTGAATGTAAAGCTAGATTAGTTTATTCAATCGCCCATTTCTGTGAGAGAAATGCAATGGATATTGATGGTTTAGGCGAAAACAAGGTAGAAGCCTTTATTAACGTTGGTTTGATTAATAGTTTTGAAGATATTTATAAGTTACATAATCATCGAGAAGAAATATTAAACATTGAAAAATTTGGTGCCAAGTCTTTTGATAATCTAATAGAGGCTATAGAGAACAGTAAAAAGAACTCACTTGAAAGATTGATAAATGGTTTAGGTATTAAACAAGTAGGTGAAAAAGCTTCTAAGATATTGGCTGCTCATTTTATGAATATGGATAATTTCATGAATGCTTCAACTGAAGAATTAAGTGAAATAAATGATATTGGGCCTGTAACGGCAAAGTATATTAGAGAATTCTTTTTAGAACCTTCTAATATGGAAATGATAAATCAGTTAAAGATTTTTGGATTGAATATGGACTACATTAATACGCGTAGTGATTCGGGTTCTCCATTTGAAAACAAAACAGTAGTTTTAACAGGTACAATGGAGAAATATTCACGTAATGAAGCTAGTAAGATGTTGGAAGATTTAGGTGCAAAAGTCGCATCGAGCGTTTCTAAGAAAACTGATTATGTTATTTATGGTGTCGATGCCGGTTCTAAGCTAACAAAAGCAAACGAATTAGGCGTAAAGACTATTAATGAGGAGGAGTTCCTACAGATGTTAAATCAGTAGGAATGTGGTAAAATATAGGTTATGGAAAGTAAAAAAAGAAGAAAAAAACTATCTACATCAGCGTTAGTGTTACTAATAAGCTTAATTGTTATTGCTATACCATGTTTAATCTTTGCAGGTATCTTGATTACCTCTGCATTAGAAACAAACAAACCAGTTATTGGTTCTCGTTTCGACAATGATTTAGAGATTCAAATCTCTAGTTCAGATGCAAATGACGTTAAAGATGCAATTTCTTTAATTAGTGGTGTTGAATCAGTTGAAGTTGATGGCATAACTACTGGACAATTAGTTGTTTTAATTGATATTAGTGACAGCGCTACAGAAGATGAAGCTAAAGATATCGCTACACAAGCATATGAGAAAACGATTGGTATTTTACCAGTTAAGACATATTTCTCATCAAGTGATACAAATAAGAATTATGATTTAGCTATTCATGTATATAATAGACTTTCTGCAGATGATGACTACGATACTTGGAGTTATGTCATATATACAAAGAACGCTATGATGAGTTTACCAGAAATGCAGGTTGTATCAACTGCTATTGATGAGAATCTTGCGAAAGAACTAAGAGGTGAACTTGAATCGGTTGAAATCCAGATCGATGAGACAGCTGGTACATCAGAAGAAACAGGAGATTAACTTCGTGGTAACACGAAGTTTTTTATATGAAAAATCAGATAGTTTATTGTGAATGCATTGATATGTCAGTTGATGGACAAGGAATAGCTAAAGCAGGAGATTTAGTTGTTTTTGTCAAAGGCATGATAGTAGGAGAAACTGCCGATGTAAAAATAATAGCTGAAAAGAAGAACTATGCTTTTGGTATCATTGATAAGCTAATAAAAAGATCTGAATATCGTATTGATTCTGATTGTCCTATTTCTTATAAATGTGGCGGCTGTGATTATCGCTATATAGATTATAATTATCAACTAGTATTAAAGAAGAAAGTGCTAGTAAATACATTTAGAGATTATCATGTTGAAGATATTCTTCCATGCGAAGACTATTATTATTATCGAAATAAAGTACAAATACCAGTAAAAGAAGATAAGATGGGTTTCTATCGTAAGTTTTCTAACGATATTGTAGAATTCGATGACTGTAAGATCGAATCTAAACTTGCGAACGAAATCATTAACTATCTAAGGCCATTCTTATTAGAATATAAATTAAATAGATATTTAAGACATATATTAATTAAACACTGTCAAGGTACTGATGAGGTTATGATTGGCTTTATTGTGAATGATTTTAAGGCTGATTTCTCTAATATAGTAGAATTATTAGTTATCAAATTCTCTAACATAAAATCAATCATCTTAAATCTTAACGATAGGGACACTAACGTTATCTTAGGAACCAAAGAAAAAGTTCTATATGGAAATAGCTATGTTTACGACATTTATGATGGTATTAAAGTAAAACTTTCATTAAAGTCTTTTTATCAAGTAAACTATCATCAAATGTTAAAACTTTATGCTTTAGTGAAGAAGATGGCTAATCCTAGTCCTGATGATGAAGTATTGGACCTATACTGCGGCATAGGCACAATTAGTTTATATATGGCTAGATATGTTAAACATGTTACAGGTGTTGAGATAGTGTCTCAAGCAATAGAAAATGCAAAAGATAATAGTTCTATGAACGGAATTAATAATTGTGATTTTGTTTTAGCTGATGCATCTAAAGGGATGGATCAATATATTAAAGGTAAAGATATAGTTATTGTTGATCCACCAAGAAAGGGCATCTCAAAAGAGCTGATAGAATCATTTATTAAGAATAAGACCAAAAAGATAGTCTACGTATCTTGCAATCCTGCGACATTAGCAAGGGATTTAGATTTGTTAAAAGATTATTATGATGTAGATAAAATACATCCTGTAGATATGTTCCCAATGACCGTGCATGT
>JAGHUL010000093.1 GCA_018064825.1 Candidatus Colivicinus equi | reverse complement strand
TAATAGATATGTTAATAAAGTTAAGAAGTTCAATTTAACAGATAAAGAAAAGTTGGAGCGTGAACAGAAATCTCAAAATGTATGGAGTCCTGAAGAGTTTCGACAATTCATTGAATGTGTTAGTGGCTTTAAGTTTAAAACTTTCTTTACTCTATCAATATGCTCATGGACTAGATTTGGTGAAACATTATCACTTAAATGGAGTGACTATGATGGCAAAACTATAAAAGTTCATGAAAGTATATCCAAAATAAACAAAAGGATGGCTGAAAGATGTTTTATAGAATCTACTACCAAGTCTAAAAATGGTGTTAGAAAGATGTATTTACCAGAAGGTGTTTGCAAAATGTTAGATCAACTAAAACAAAAACAAATGACTATAGATGGTTTTGATGAAGATTGGTTTATATTTAATCGCTGGGATGGTAAAAAATATTTAGATGGTAATTGGCCTATGGCAAGAACTACTATCAACACACATTTCAAAAATGCGATTAAAGCATCAGGTGTAAGAGAAATAAGAATCCATGATCTAAGACATTCAGGAGCTACACATGCAATAATATCTGGCGAAGATATTAAAGCTGTTTCTGAAAGATTAGGGCATGGTAAAATCGATATTACACTTGATACTTATCACCATGCGATAGATGAAACAAAGATCAAATTAATGAATAATACAGCAGATTTTGCCAGGATTTTGCCAGACAAATAAAAAAGTCCTTTGTTTAAGGACTCTAATGAACGATGGAGCAGATGAAGGGAATCGAACCCTCGTGTCGACCTTGGCAAGGTCGCGTTCTACCATTGAACTACATCTGCATATTTTCTGGCGAAGAAGGAGGGATTTGAACCCTCGCACCGGACATGCCGATCTATGGCCTTAGCAGGGCCACCTCTTCAACCACTTGAGTACTTCTTCAGCACGCACTTTACAGTTGAATTTAGTGCTATTTAATGTTATCACACACTTTATATTTTCGCAAGGGTAAGTTATCATTTAAATATGGAAATTGCAAAATTTGAAAAAGTAAGCGAGAAACAATTTAAGCAAGACTTATCATCATTAATTGGTGATGTAGAAGTAAATTACGAAGATATAAAGATGCCAGTTAGGGCCACAAAGGGAAGTGCTGGATATGATTTTTGTAGTCCAGTAAGTGTGACAATCAAAGCTAATGAATCATTAAGAATTCCTACAGGAATCAGATGCAAGATTGATGAGGGATATGTTTTGAGCTTGTACCCACGTAGTTCTTTAGGTTTTAAATATCAAATGGGTTTATTAAATACCGTTGGTATTATTGATAGTGATTATTATAATGCTGATAATGAAGGACATATTATTGTAGGCGTTATTAATAGAGGAAATAAAGATTTAGTTATTTCTAAAGGTGATAGATTTGTTCAAGGATTATTTACACAATACTATCTTGCTTATGAAGAAGAAAACACTAACGAGCGGCATGGAGGTTTTGGTTCAACTAACTAATGCGCCTATAGCTCAATGGATAGAGCGCTTGATTCCGGTTCAAGAGGTTACAGGTTCGACTCCTGCTAGGCGCTCCATTAATATGAAACATAAAGCGATTAATAGACAACTGGTCAATTCGTTGCTGTTTGGAAATAGATTTCTTTTCTAAGTGGTGCTATAATATTACTAGATTCATAACGAGAGAAAAGGTGTTCTGCTAAAACACCTTTTCTTTATATTGTGGTTAGTATCAAAATCAGTTATAGAACTAATTCAATAATTAGTTTTATTAGTAGAAATATAATTTCAATAATAAAGACTAATAATCTCTTTAGATTCATAACTTTATTTGTACTAGTCACATATAGAAAGAAATTATTCATGACTAATTTCCTCCTATATATTTATTCAATTGAAAATAGGAAAATGCTGAAAAATATTGGAATATATTACATGTTTGTCTTGCTCAAGTATTCGTCATAGTTTGGTATAATTTATACGTGATAAATGATGAAATTTTAGTTATCGCAAATGATGAAAAAATCCTGAAAATGAAGGATTATATTCAGCATGGAAAGATTAACACTTATGATCATTGTGTTAATGTTACTAATACAGCTTTATCTTTGGCAAAGAAGTTAAAAATGAGTGTCGATGAAGATGTTTTGATTAAGGCTGGAATGCTTCATGATTACTATCTATATGATTGGCATGATGCTTCTATTCATAAGCCATTATTTCAAATGCATGGATATACTCATCCTGCTGTTGCATGCGAAAATGCAAAGAGAGATTTTGATATTGATGAGAAAGTTGAAAAGGCCATCAAAACTCATATGTGGCCTTTGACATTAAGAAGTGTTCCAACTTCAAAAGAAGCCTGGTTAATATGTCTAGCTGATAAGGCTTGCGCATTAAAGGAAACGATAAATAGATGAACTTAAATAGATATATTATTTACTTTATTATTCTTAGTTTTTGCGGTTATGTATACGAAATAGTTGCCATGAGTATCTGGTCTGGCAAATGGGAAAACCGTGGTTTTTTGTTTGGACCAGTAATACCCATATATGGAGTAGGTGCAACACTTGGAACAATTCTATTTACCAATTTGTTGCCTAATCCAAGACCAATAACGGTATTTCTAATTGGTGCAATTGCGTCATTTGTTTTAGAATATCCAACTCACTATATTTTAGAGAAGAAATTTCATCGGAAATGGTGGGATTACACCAATGCACCATTAAATATAAATGGCAGAGTATGTCTTCCTGCTACAATAGGTTTTGGTGTAGGTGCTATTGTCATTATAAATATTTTTAATCCATTCATAATTCCCATATTAGAAAGAATGAGCGATTCGTTAGCAAATGGCTTATCATTATTGCTTACAGTGACATTTACTTGGGATTTGGCTACCACAATTGCTTATATTTCTGATTTTGAAGATCGTGTCGCACATCTTGTGGATGATGTAATAGATGAACATATTGAAGATATTTTAGATAATATATTAGATGAAGACAAAGCAGTTAAAGATGTCTTCTATAGTGCTGTCGATAAAGTTAATGACAAGGCATCATCTGCTAAACATTTAGCTGGCAAAGGTATTAACAAAATAAGCAATGCTTCAAAACTATATAAATTAACGGTAAAGAGATTTGTGAGAGAAAAGAGAATTAGATTAAGAAGGTTTAAGAATAAAGATGAATGATAAGATTATTATTCGTGGCGCAAGAGTTAATAATTTAAAGAATATTAATATTGATTTGCCACGAAACAAATTGATAATTATGACAGGTCTTTCTGGTTCAGGAAAGACATCTTTGGCATTTGATACGATATATGCCGAAGGTCAAAGAAGATATGTTGAGTCGTTATCTAGTTATGCTAGACAATTTTTAGGTGGAGTTGATAAACCAGATGTCGATTTAATTGAAGGGCTTTCCCCTGCAATCGCAATTGACCAAAAATCAACTTCAAATAATCCAAGATCAACTGTCGCAACAATCACAGAAATATATGATTATTTAAGACTTTTATATGCGAGATGTGGTGTAGCATATTGTCCAACGCATAACGAACCAATTGAAGCAATGTCTGTTTCTAGTATGGTTAAAACAATTCTTACTTATGACAATGGTGAAAGATTAGAAATCTTAAGTAATGTAGTTACTAATCGTAAGGGAAGTTTTAAAGATTATTTTGAGAAACTAAAAAAAGATGGATATCTAAGATTATATGTTGATGATGAACTTTATGAGATAGATGATGTTCCTGAATTAGATAAGAATAAACGTCACAACATTGAAGTAGTAATCGATAGAATTATTAAAAAAGATGGTATTGAAACTAGACTATTTGATTCTTTAGAAACAGCTCTTAAATTATCAGATGGCACATGTGTAATTAAACATGGAGATAAAAGAGATTTGTTTTCTTCTCACCACGCATGTCCTAAATGTGGTTTTACTGTACCTACTTTAGAGCCTCGTCTTTTCTCATTTAATTCACCACTTGGTGCTTGTGAAAACTGTAAAGGGTTAGGCGTAACGATGTCAGTTGATTTAGATTATCTAATGCCTGATAAATCTTTATCTATTGCGGAAGGTGGCATTAAATACTATAAGAATATCTATGGTAGCAATAATCTTGAATGGCAAAATTTTTCAACGTTATTAAAGCACTATAAAATAAGCGAAACAAAACCATTAAATAAGATGACGGATTATGAAATGAGCATCATCTTAAATGGTTCAGATGAAGAAATAAAATATAAGGTTACTTCTAATGGTGGAACAACATATTCTAAGTTTGGTTATATTGAAGGCGTCAAAGTTTTAATAGAAAGAAGATTTGAAGAAACCCAATCTAAATTCGGTAAAGAATACTATGGTTCATACATGACAGAATCGGAATGTAAGGTCTGTCATGGTGCAAGGTTAAATGATAAAGTCTTAGCAGTTAGAGTTGGCGGTATCAACATCAATGAATTCACAAAGATGTCTATTAAGAAAGCATTGAAATTTGTGGACGAGATTAAATTTAGCCCAATGCATCAAGAGATAGCTTCAACTTTATTAACAGAATTAAAATCAAGACTTAAGTTTTTAAATGATGTAGGTTTAGATTATTTAACACTTGACAGAATTGCGGGAAGCTTATCAGGTGGTGAGGCACAAAGAATTAGATTAGCTACGCAAATTGGCTCAGCTTTGACAGGTGTTCTATACGTTTTGGATGAACCTTCAATTGGTCTACATCAAAAAGATAATGCTAAGTTGATTGCTGCATTAAAGAGAATGCGTGATTTAGATAATACGGTTATTGTTGTAGAACATGATGCAGAAACGATGCTTGAATCTGACTATATTGTCGATATTGGCCCTGGTGCTGGTAAAGATGGCGGTGAAATAGTTGCCCAAGGAACACCAGCTGAAATCATGAAACACAAAACATCTATTACTGGTCAATATTTATCTAATCGTAAGAGAATAGAAGTGCCAACTACTAGAAGAAAAGGCAATGGCAAGTATGTTGAGATATTTGGCGCTAGTGAAAACAACTTAAAGAATGTTGATGTCAAATTCCCACTTGGCAAATTTATATGTGTAACTGGTGTAAGTGGCTCAGGTAAATCTAGTCTAGTAATAGAAACATTAACTAATGCTGTAATGAAGTCTTTAAATAGGGTAAGAATTAAAACTGGTAAATATTCAAAGATAAAAGGCTTAGAAAACATTGATAAGATAGTATACATTACTCAAGATCCAATCGGTAGAACTCCACGTTCAAATCCTGCGACTTATACAGGTGTTTTTGATGATATTAGAGATTTATTCGCAATTACTCCTGATGCTAAAGAAAGAGGCTACAATAAATCGCGTTTCTCTTTCAATGTTCAAGGCGGAAGATGCGAAGCGTGTCAAGGTGATGGTGTTAAACGTATCAGTATGTTATTTATTCCTGATGTTTATGTTGAATGTGAAGAATGTCATGGCAAACGTTACAACAGTGAAACTCTAGAAGTAAAATATCGTGATAAGAATATTTATGATGTTTTAAAGATGTCTGTTAAAGAAGCTCTAGAATTCTTTAAGAATCATAAACGTATCAAAGATAAACTACAGGTATTATATGATGTAGGCCTTGGCTATATAGAACTTGGCCAATCCGCAACAACCTTATCTGGTGGTGAAGCTCAAAGAGTTAAACTAGCTTCAGAATTACAGAAAAAGCCTACAGGTAAAACAATGTTTGTGTTAGATGAACCTACAACTGGTCTTCATATGGACGACGTTTCAAAATTAATAAAAATAATTGATAGAATCGTTGATAATGGTGACACTGTAGTTGTAATTGAACATAATCTTGATGTGATTAAATGTGCAGATTATATAATAGATTTAGGACCTGATGGCGGAGATAACGGTGGCGAGGTGATTGCGACAGGCACACCAGAAGAGGTTATGAAATCCAAGGTATCATATACAGGTGAATACCTTAGAAAGGTGATAAACAATGGCTAATGAAGAACTAAATAAACGTGTCTTTGTAAGAGAACTAAAAAAGTATTTTGAATTAGAACAAATATCAGGTGATGATAATTCACTTAACCGTTGGATTATTGCACCTGACATCAATAGACCTGGTCTAGAATTAACTGGTTATTTAGAGTCAAACGATTTAAAGAGAGTTGTCATATTAGGTAACAAAGAATATGATTACATGACAAAATTTGACTATAATACGCAAATGTCAAGATTTGAAATAATCACCGATTCTTATACACCATGCATTATCTTGTCAGAAGGTTTTGAAATAATGGATTCACTTTTAGAAGTTACAAAACGCAAGAATTTCCCAGTGTTCAAAACCAATGAAAAGACATATACAGTAGTTGTAAGATTAGTATCTTTCTTGAGTGAAAAGTTAGCTCCTACCACAAATCTATATGGTGTTATGATGAACATCTATGGTATCGGTATTATGATTACTGGTAAATCTGGTATAGGTAAATCAGAATTAGCACTAGATTTGATTAAACGTGGACATATGCTTGTAGCAGATGATCGTGTTGATGCCTCAAGGGTTCATAATGATATTATTTGTACTGCTCCAACATTATTAAAAAGAATGCTAGAGATTAGAGGTTTAGGTATTATTGATGTTACAAGGTTATTTGGTGTTCAATCTTATCTAAATAAGACTGAGTTAGACTTCGTCATTAAACTAACTAAATTAGAAGATGCACAAGATGTTGATCGTTTAACACCAATAAATGAAACGCTCAATGTTTTAGGAATTGAAGTTCCTCAATTAACAATTCCAATTACCGAAGGTAAATCTTTATCAGTAATTATTGAATCTGCTGTTTCAAATTATATTGCTATGAAGGCTGGTTATGATTCAAACGAAGAGTTTAAACAAAGACTTCGTGATATGTTATCAAAGAAGAATAATAAGGAGACTGTAAATGATTAAGTTTTTTCCTGATTCCAAAACTTTCTTAAATGTTTTTAATTTAAGTATAAAATGGTATGCCGTACTTATTTTGACAGGTGCTGCTTTTGCTTTTCTATTTTCAAGGAAACATGTTAAAGATATAAAGCATATTGATTTAGATTTTTTTGACAATCTATTTATTTATACTTTATGGTTTGGCATTATTGGTGCTAGACTTTGGTTCTGCATCTTCTTTAACTTTAAATTTTATTTCTCTAATCCAATAGAGATTATTAAAGTATGGGATGGTGGTTTAGCAATCCAAGGCGGACTAGTTGCGGGATTTATTTTTGCCTTTTATTATTGCAAGAAGCATAAAGTTAATCCTATTTTAATCTTTGATTGCATTCTTCCTAATGTTTTATTAGCTCAAGCTTTTGGTAGATGGGGCAACTTTGTGAATCAAGAATGCCATGGTGGCGAGGTTGATCCTAGTTATTTTGATGGTATCTTATCTTTCTTAAAAGAGGGTATGTATATCAATGGCCATTATTATGAACCATTATTTTTCTATGAATCAATGCTTTGTTTAATCGGTTGGGCTATTATCATTTTCATCTTACGTAAACATCAAAATAAACGTGGCGATTTATCATTTGCTTATTTGATGTGGTATGGCGTAATCAGATTCTTTATCGAATATCGTCGAACTGATTCTTTGTATATAGGCAATCTAAAGATGGCTATGGTAACATCGGTATTCTTTATGATTATTGGCTTACTTGGTTACTTTAATGTCTTTAATAAATTCTTTAAAAAGAAAAAGCCAACAATTATCTTTGATATAGATGGTACCTTAGTAGATACAACTGCTTCTATTTTAGAAGCATTCAAAGAAGTATTCCGTACATATGGAAAGATTGAAGACTTTACCCCAGAAGTACAGGTTGAAGTATTAGGCCCAGCCTTAAAAGATATGTTCGCCAAATATTTTCCAAATATTGAATATGACACAATCTATAAAACTTATCATGCTAGACAAGATGAAGTGAAGAAAGAGTTCAACAAAGTTACGCCTAATACAGAAACGGTTCTAAAGACATTACATGAAGAGGGATATAATATCGGTATCGTTTCTACTAGAACTACTGAAGGAATTAAGGGATTAATAGAAGATATGAATATAAATGAATATATAGATGATATGATTGGCGTTTGGGATGTTAAAAACGTTAAGCCTGATCCTGAAGGAATATTCACATTAATCAAGAGAAATAATTGGAATCCTGATGATGTCGTTATGGTAGGTGATTCTAGTGCAGATGTTTTATGTGGATTAAATTATGGTGCTTATTCTATAGGCTATTTACAAAATCCTGATAAATCTTCACAAGTTGTTGCGGCCGGAGGCAATCGTAATATTACGGATATGGCTGAACTTCTTGATATTTTAAAAGAAAATCATTACTTCACATATAACTTAAGGTAATCAAAAAAAGATTACCTTTTTTGTAGCAAAAAAATAAAATAAGTATATTAACTTTTACGATAGATATCAGGAGTCACTCCAAAGAAACCTTTGAAGACTTTAATAAAATATTTATCAGTTTCAAAGCCCACCATCTTGGCTACTTTTTGAATGGTCAGTGTGTTGTTGCTTTTTAACAGCATTGCGGCTTGAGTCATACGAAAACGAGTTAAAAACTTGCTGTAGGATTCACCTTTGGTTTTATGAAAGATACTTGATAGATAGGCTGGTGTAACGCCTAATGTTTTAGCAACATCAATTTGACCGATTGGTTCATTGAAATGTTCAAGAATATAAGCAGTTGCTTTATCTACAAGTGAAGATTTTTCTTTATCAAAATCACAGAAACAACTAGAAATAAAAGTCTTTATACTTTCAGGAGACCAGTCTTTAGGAAGTGTCACTTTATCTTCGTTTTCTAAAAGCTGGTTTTTAAGTTTATCTAGGGTTTTGTAGAGTTCGTTATCATTTAAAGGTTTAAGTAAATAATCAATAACGCCTAGCGATATACCAGCTTTGGCAAATTCAAATTCATCGTATCCAGAAAGAATAATGACAGGAATGTTGTTTCCTTCTTCTCTTAATTTCGTGATAAGTGTTATGCCATCCATTAACGGCATTTTGATATCGGCAATTAGAAGGTCGTATTCATTCTTTTCAAGTTCTTTGAGTGCACTTTCTCCGTTTCTAACAGCACACGATGCTTCAAATGAATCATGAATCTTTGAAAGGTTATTCTTTAGATATTCACACATAAGTGGTTCATCTTCAGCTATGAGTACATTGTATTTATCTTTCATTTAGTGCGTCCTCCTTTCGGTCACTAGGGATTAGAATGCTGATAGTAGTTCCATTTCCAACTATGGAATCAATTGTGAATTTAAGGCTATCACCATATTTAAGATGTAGACGTTGATAACAGTTAACAAGTCCTATTCCTTTAGTATCGGTTACTTCAGTTTTTTCGCTTTCAGCAATTCTCTTTTTTATTTCGTTGAGATTTTCTTCGCTTATTCCTACACCGGTATCAGAAATAGAGATGGAAATCATATCTTTAATACTGACTATTGAAATAATAATCAGTATGTCTTTTATTGTTTGCTCACAACCGTGAATTACTGCATTCTCAACGATAGGCTGTAGTGTAAGTGCTGGAATATAACAATCTGATACGCTGTCTTCAACAGTGATATTGTATTTGAGCGAATCATGCCTTCTCGACTGTAAAGATAAATAGCTTTCTAGAATTTTCACTTCTGAAGATAGGGGTATCTCTTTATCACTATTGACCATACCTCTTAATAGAATTGATAATTCATCAATACACTGTACTGCTTCTTTTGCTTTGCCACATTTTACTAGTAGGCTTATCGTACTTAATGTATTAAAAAGGAAATGTGGTCTAATTTGGTTGTGCAACATATCATATTGAGCCTTTTTTTGTAGATATTTAGCTTCAAACATTTCCTTAGTTAATCTGGTATTTCGAGCAAGGGTATCTGATAGATTTTGTAACATTTCATTGAACGATTTGTTTAAAAAATTAATTTCGTTGGACTTAGATTCAGGCGCCCGTACAGATAAATCTCCTTTTTGAGCTAGTTTCATAACATCTACTGTTTCATTAATTGGCTGAGTAAACGATCTTGTGAAAAGGCCCGAAATAATAAGAACCATCACAACACACACAACGGCTAAAATAACCGATAGGATAGTTACAGAGTTGATGCTTTTAAGAAGTACACTAGCACTATTGCCAACAATGATGGTCCAATCAGTGCCATTAATTGCTTCACTATTTAGATAGAAAGTTTCGTTGTTTATCTTTATTAAATTTGCTTTATTTAAAGCAGAAGCAACTATTTTATCTAGTTCGAGGCTATTAGCAGCCTTATTACTATAGATGAGGTTATGAGAATTGTCGGCGATTAAAAGAATACTGCCATCATTCATATTTACACTATCTAAAACATCGCGGATTCCGTTGTAGTTGGCGTCTACTCTAATAACACCTACTGATTTGTTTGAATCAGAAAGACTTTGTAATCTTAGAATCATTGAGAAGAAAGTTAAGGTATATCCACCATGTTTTTCTTCGTGACTTGGCAAAAATATAGTTTGAGGATAAGCTAAAGCATCGTTATACCACGATTCATTTTTATAGTTTGATGAATAGAACGCGGTTTTATCTGTTTTAGAACTGGAATAAATTCCATCATCTGAGAAGATACTGACACGTAAAATATCTCCTCTCGGGATAGTCATAAGCTCTTTTAGGAAGTCTTCTATTTCTCTTTTCTTGTTTAGGATATCTGAAGTAGACTTGCATTCAAGCTCCAAAGTTTTCATGATTCTTTCTGAATATAAAGGAGAATGACATAGACGTGAAAGTTCACTAATATAATCGCCAGTATATAAAGAAAGTTGTTTAATTAACTGCTTTGTCTGAGTGTTGCTTTGCTCAATTGTTGTTTTTCTAAATTGATATATAGAAAAAGTTGATACGGTAGCTACAGCAAATAAAATAAGCAACGAGATAGTTGCGAATAAACGTGTTTTTAAATTATAACGGACATTGTTTTTGTGCATATATTATATCTACTTTTATTATATATACTCTTTTAAGGTTAACTTGTTTAATAAATGAAAATCGTTAAAAGTGATACCCAAAAACAAAAAAGTTGGAATTTAATCTATATATAAAACATGTGAAAATGAAAGTACAAGTAATGTATGCGCAACGTTACTTATTTAGAAAAATAATCAAAGGAGAAAAATTGTGAAAAAGTTTATTACAATCGTTATGGCAGTTTTTATGATTGCTGTACTTGCTGGTTGTGGTAATACTAGTGAAGAAGAACAAACAAACAAAGAAGTAAATGTTTCGTTCTTTACTGGTAAAGTTGAAACAGTTGATTTGATCGATGAAATCATCGCTGCTTATAATGAACAGTCAAATGGTGTTACTGTTGAACAAGAATATCAGAACGATGCAAGTAATGTTGTTAAAATCAAATTTGCTTCAGGCGAAGCACCAGATGTAATGACAACATATGAACAAGAATTCGTAGATCAAAGTAAATATATGGACCTTGGTGATATGAATGAATGGTGGGATCGTTTAATCCCTTCAATGAAAGAAAGCTGTACAGATCTTAATAGTGGAAAACAATATCGTGTTTGCACAAATATGACTATGGCTGGCTTCTTCTACAATAAGAAAATGTTTGCTGAACTTGGTCTAGAAGTAGCTACTACTTGGGATCAATTTGTTTCAAATCTTGAAGTTATCAAGGAAGCATATCCTGATGTTGATCCTTGGTTCATCTTCGGTGAAGCTTGGCATTTAGGACACCTTATTGAATTCATGCCTCATGGTTATTTGAAAGCTAAATTAGGTGCTACTGCATGTAAGGAAGCTATGTTAAGCAATGATACTGAAAAATTAAATTGGGGTGCTGCTGATGGCGCTATGGCTACATTTGCAAAGAATCTTGTTGATTTACAAAACAAAGGTTTAATCAATGCTGATGTATTGACTGCTACTAGTGATAACTGTATCGATGCATTCGTAACAGGTAAGGCTGCTATGTTCTCAAATGGTATGTGGTGCTTATCAAGTATTCTTGAAAAAGCTCCAGATATGGCTGATGATATCGGTTTTGCTCCATATCCAGCATATATGCCTGATGGTGTTCCAGTTGTTCTTGTTGCAGAAGATTCTGGTTACTCTATCTCTGCTGATACTGCAAACTCTGCAGAGGCTAAGGACTTCTTAAATTATTTGTTCTCAGCTGAAAATCAAAAGAAATATGCCGAAGCTCTTGGTTCACCTAGTGCATTCAAAGATGTTGATGCTAAGTGGGCTCCTCAAAGCGTTGTAGATGGTGTTAATGCAGCTGTTGCTTCAGCTACTAATATTGGTTTCACAAATGAAAAGCCTGCTGGATTCTCAGGTGACGATGCTGGTCGTCTTGTTCAAGATCTTCTTGCTGGCACTTATACTCCAGAAGAATTTGCAAAAGCATACGAAGAAGCTTGGAACGCTGGTTTCTAATATCCGAATAATTTGTAAATGATAATAGCGACGGCACAAAAAAATGGAGTGTCGTCGCTTATTTTATTAATGAGGTTTCTTATGATTAAAAGAAAGATTAATTTTGCACAGTTTCTATCAATGCCAACATTGTTAATCTACAGTCTATTCTTTGTAATTCCTTTACTTGGTGGTATTGGAATGAGTTTTACTGACTGGGATGGTATGGGTGTTTCTCATTTCGTTGGTTTTGATAATTATGTTAGTTTTTTCTCGGATGAACGCGCGATGCACGATATTGTTACAACTTTGCTTTTTGCGGCAGGCAGTGCTGTGCTTTTAAATGTTGTAGGTCTTATCTATGCACTTTTGATGAATAGTGAATTTAAAGGCAAGGGTTTAGCTCGTGTTATCATTTATCTTCCAGCTATTATCAGTCCATTAATAATGGGCTATATTTGGTATTTTCTATTACAACCTGGAAGAGGCTTTTTACATTTCGTCTTTGAACAGTTCGCTTTACCTGATTTAACCGCAAACTGGATGAGTTCATATCCGACAGTAATTACCGTATTGATTTTAGTCAATGTTTGGCAGTTTGCCGGAATGACAATGATTATTTACCTGGCTGGTTTACAATCAATTCCTTCAGAATTATTGGAAGCAGCCAAAATAGATGGAGCAAATAAATGGCAGCGTTTCTGGCGTGTCACCATACCAATGTTAATGCCTGCCATAAGAATAAATGTTGTTACGAATATTATTGGTTCACTTTCAGTATTTGATGTAATTATGTCTTTGACAGAAGGTGGGCCTGGTTATAGAACAGAAAGTTTATCAATTTATATTATGAGAATGTGCTATGGAAGTAGAACCGGATATTCAACTGCTGTTGCAATGATTCTATTTGTGATTATTTTAATTCCAGTACTTATCTCAATGAATATGACTAAGCAAAAATATTAGAAAGGGAAAACATGAAAGAAAGTAAAATATCTAAAATAACTCGAATTATGGTAATCCTTCTGATATGCATTACCTGTCTTATTCCTTTTGTTGTGTTGTTAATATTATCGTTGAATTCTCCAGGAAGAATCTTGTCTGAAGGCAATGTGCTGATACCAGATTTTGAATGGTCAAATTATGTTCAAGCTTGGGTAAAGTCTAGAATTGGTACTGCGATGATGAATTCTGCAATAATTACGGCTGGGACATTATTGGTAACGATTATTTGTGGAGGACTAGCAGGCTATGCCATAGCTAGACATAATACTAAATATAATCGTTTCGTATTTGGACTGTTGATTGGTTGCATGATGATTCCTGGCATTATCAATACTGTACCGTTATATACGTTGATGAGAAAAATGCATGCAGTGAATACTTTATGGGGAATGATTGGCGTATGTTCAGCACTAGCAATGCCTTCTGCTGTGTTTATTTATACATCATTTATTCGTGCGTTGCCTAAGGAACTTGATGAAGCAGCAGCTCTTGATGGTTGCGATTCGTTCAAAATCTTTTGGCGTGTTATTTTTCCAGTGATTAAGCCAGCAACAGCATCATTTATTATTTTAAATGGATTTGGCATTTGGAATAACTATGCACAAGCTGTATTCTTCTTACAAAGTAGATCAAAGCAAAACATCCCTCAGGCATTATCAGTGTTCTTTCAACAGTTCGCTGGGGCAAAATGGCATCTAATGGCAGCTACTGCTGTAATAGCGATTATTCCTGTTATCGTTATTTTCTTAGTGTTCCAAAAGCAATTTATTAAAGGCTTATCTGATGGGGCTATGAAAGGTTAGTATGGAAATATATCCTTTAAAAGGTGTCTATAAAAGTACAGAAGAAGTAATAGTTTTAATAGAAAACTGTAAATCTGACAAAATAAAAATAAAAGTATATAATCTCAATAATTGTGTTCTATCAAAAGAGTATAAGCAAAGCAAAAAAGAAATATCGCTTGGATATTTAGGTGAGGGTGGTTATGGAATCATTGCCAAAACTGAAGATGGTGAATGTTCATGTGCATTTGATGTACAAGATACAAATCATATTTTTCGTTATGGGTTTTTAAGCGATTTTTCTAGTGATGACAAAGATAACAGTGATGTTCTTTATCTGGCCAAACACCATGTAAACGCGATTCAGTTTTATGATTGGTCTTATCGTCATCATAAGCTAGTATCTGACGCAATTGAATATACTGATATGATGGGCAAAAATAATAATCTTTTAACAATCAAAAACAAGATTGATGAAGCTCATAAACGCGGCATGTTTGCTTTAGGTTATGGCGCAGTTTATGCGGCAGCAAAAGATTATGCAGATGCACATCCAGAATATAGACTATATGGCAGCGAAAATAAACCAATAATGTTTATTGATGTATTTGCAATTATGAATCTAAATTCAGGTTGGTTAAACCATATCATATCTCAGTATGTAGATGCAGTAAAAAATGTCGGTTTTGATGGTATTCATATGGATACATATGGTTTTCCTAAAACCGCATTAGATTATCAAGGTAATACTATTCATTTAGAAAATGATTTTCCTACATTAATTAAAAAAACAAGAAAGGCTTTGCCAGATGCAAAACTTGTATTCAACAATGTCGGCAACTGGCCAGTTGATGTAACAAAGAAAGAAGATGTCGATGCAGTATATATTGAAGTATGGCCTTTCTATAATACTTACTACCATCTTAAAGAAATTATTAACAATGCTAAAAGTGAAAATAAACCAGTTGTCATAGCGGCATATCCTGCGGCATTTAGACTCGACAATGCTCAAAGAGCTCTTAATTCAGAAATAATGTTGCTGTGTACTATTAATGTTCATGGCGCTACTCAACTTTGGTTTGGCGAAGAAAATGCAGCAATTACTCAAGGCTATTACTCAGATTATAAGAAGCTAACTAATAAGCAAGAAAAAATCTTGAGAAGATATGAAGATTTCTTTGTCCGCTATGAAGAACTATTCTTCGATAATGAACTTATTGATGTATCGTTAACTCACGCTGGTTGGGACAACACAGAATATCGTTTTAATTTCAACTATACAGTCACTGGTGAACCTGGAAAATTATGGGCAATTATTAGGGAAAAACCAGGATTAAAACTTGTGACCATTATCAATCTAAATGGTGATGAATCTATGGAGTGGCAAAAGGGTAGAAACGACGCAAAGACAGTAAGAAATATGAAGATGTATGTAGAAGTGCCAGAAATAGTTAAAAATGTTTTTTGGATGGATCCCGAAAAGAGCAATGGTACGATGCAAGAACTTTGCAGAGAAACAATTGATGGGAAAAAGTTTCCTGAATTAGAAATTACTATTCCTTCAATAAAAAATCTTGTTACAGTAGTAATAGAAACGGAGAAATAAGATGCTTCCTTGGTGGAAAGAAAGAGTTTTTTATCAAATATACCCTCGTAGTTTTAAAGACAGTAACGGTGATGGAATCGGAGATTTAAAAGGCATAATCTCAAAACTTGACTATCTGAAAGAACTTGGTATTGGCGCTGTGTGGCTTTGTCCAATATATGATTCACCAAATGCTGACATGGGTTATGATATTCGTGACTATGAAAAAATTATGAGTGAATTTGGTGATATGGATGATTTTGATATACTTCTTGAAGAAATGCATAAACGTGACATCAAACTCATCATGGATTTAGTAGTTAATCACAGTTCAGATGAGCACAGATGGTTTATAGAATCTAGAAAAAGTAAAGATAATCCTTATCGAGATTATTACATTTGGGCAGATGGCAAGAATGATAAAGAGCCAAATAACTGGAGTAGTTTCTTTACGCCATCAGCTTGGAGTTATTGTAAAGAAACTGGACAGTGGTATCTTCATCTTTTTGCGGAAAAACAGCCCGGTTTAAATTGGGAGAATCCAAATCTTCGAGAAGAGATTTATGCGATGATTAATAGATGGTTTGATAAGGGTGTTGATGGCTTTAGAATGGACGTCATTACCTTAATATCAAAAAATACGGAATTGCCAGACGGCAAAGGTGAAGGCTACGTTTTTTCTCCTGAATATTTTGCTTTACAGCCCAAAATGCATGAATATCTAAGAGAATTACGTAATAAATGTTTTAGAGGAAGAGACTGCATGTGCGTAGGCGAAGCGACATTCGCTAATGAGACCAACGCCAATACTTTAGTAGGTGATGGCAATGAGCTAGACCTTATTTTTCAATTTGATTTGATGGATATTGATGGTGGTAGCAGTAAGTGGGATCTTAGGGAATTCGATTTGCTTAAATTTAAGAGCACGATTGAAAAATGGCAAAAAACTCTTGATTGGAATACTTTATTTTGGGGCAATCATGATCAGCCAAGAGTTGTCTCAAGATTTGGATCGACCGAAAGTGAAGAATTGCGAAATAGGAGCGCTAAGTGTTTAGCAATCGCCATGTATTTGTTGAGGGGTACGCCGTTTATCTATCAAGGCGAAGAACTTGGTATGACTAATTATCTTTTTGAGAACGTTGGACAGTTAAGAGATATTGAAAGTATCAATCTTCTAAAACAGAACGATAGAAATAAAGACTGGGCTTGGAAAGGAATCAAAGCCAAAGGAAGAGATAACGCTAGAACCCCAATGCAATGGAACAATAGCAATAACGCAGGTTTTACAAACGGCAATCCATGGATCGAGGTAAATCCAAACTATGTATTAATTAATGCTGAGGATGAAGAAAAAGATTCTAATTCCATCCTTAATTTTTACAAGAAAATTATCAAATTAAGAAATAGTAATGATGTGCTTATTAATGGGGAATTTAATCTTTTATGGCCAGATCACAAGCAACTATTTGCGTATGAAAGAATATACGAAAATAAAAAGTATACCATCATTTGTAATATCTCAAACAAAAACACTAATCTTCCAGAAAAGATTAGTGGTAATGTAGTATTAAGTAATTTCGATGTTTTAGAAGAATTTATTCCATTTGGCGCAGCGGTATATGTGAATGATGACTAGCAGGTTATGCCTGCTTTTCTTTTAGTTTCTCTATGTTTCCTTTTTGAATATCATCAATACTTTCTTTGATTTTTTCTTCTGGCCAATCCCACCATTTAATGTCTTCGAGAATTTGAATGGTCGAATCATCAAAACGTTTCCTTATTTGTTTTGCTGGAACACCACCGACAATACTATAAGGTTCAACATCTTTTGTAATTAGGGATTTTGCACCAATGATAGCTCCATCGCCGATATGTACACCTGGCATAATAATCGCATCATAGCCAATCCAAACATCATTCCCAACTATGATGTCTCCTTTATTATTCCATGCATCGGTTATATTTTTAGGATCTAAGCCCCATTCATCAAAAAAGATAGGGAAAGGATATGTCGATAATGAACCAAGATTATGGTTACCACTAGTAAACATAAACTTAGCATTACAAGCTATCGAACAAAACTTGCCAATAATCAATTTGTCATTATTAATTGGATATTGGTATAAAACATTATTCTTTTCAAAATCCCTTGGATCATGATAAAAATCATTGTAGATAGTATAATCACCAACGATGATATTATTACTATTAATAACATTTTTTAGATATACTATTTGTTTGTCGAATGCTCGCGGGTATATTAAATCTTTGTTCATACACCAATCTTATTATTTTTTGAGGTTTTTGTGTATTATCACAATCTTTTTTGTATAATACAATAGATGAGAAATAGGAGGAAATGCTATGGCAACAGTATTAAATCATCCACTTATATCACACAAGCTTGCTTGGATGCGTGATAAAAACACAGGTCATAAAGATTTCAGAGAAACGCTTAATGAAGTTGCTTCATTAATGGCTTACGAAATTTGTAGAGATTTACCTTTACAAGATAAGCACATCGAAACACCAATGGGACCATGCAATGCTAAGGTATTGGCTTCAGAAGTAGTTCTAGTTCCAATTCTTAGAGCTGGTATGGGATTGGTTGATGGTATCTTAAATTTGATTCCATTCGCAAAAGTTGGCTTCATCGGTTTATATAGAGACCACAAAACATTAGAACCAGTTGAATATTTCGCTAAGTTCCCACAAAGCGATCTAGAAAATGGTATTGTAATGGTTCTAGATCCTATGCTTGCGACAGGCGGTAGTGCTATTGCAGCAGTAGATATGATTAAGAAAAGAGGAGCTAAGAATATCAAGATGGTATGCCTAGTTGGTGCTCCTGAAGGTGTTGAAGCTTTTGAAAAAGCTCATCCAGATGTAGATTTATATCTTGCAGCATTAGATGATCATCTAAACGAAATCGGATATATCGTTCCAGGTTTAGGTGATGCTGGCGACAGAATTTACGGTACTAAATAATGAATTCAAAGAAAAAGTATTTGCCTATCATGGTCATTCATTCTATTTCGATGGCTGTGGTATTGATGTTTAGTTTAGTCGAATTCCTAGTAGGGAAGGAAACTACTGCTGTCAAGGCAAGTACTTTTCTTTCGTTTATAACTCTTATTTTTGCTTTTATTTATTTTTTAGGTGGCTATAAAAAGAAGAACTCAATATATTATTATTCAACCTTAGGCACTTATATCATTCATAATATTATGATCATAGTTAGTTTGTTTTCGATGAAGGCAAATAACTATTTCGCGATTATTGGTGTATTTGTAGAAACTATTATCGTTTTATTGCTTATCGTAGTTGATAATTTAGGTGTTGATAGGTCATTGATATTATGCGGAATCTTGTTGCTTATCAATGTATTCAATTTTATTTCTTCTTTAATAAACAATATTATCGTTACTTATAATAGTTCTATTTCTGCTTTCGCTAATTTATCTTTAGCAGTGACAATAGTGTTTATGGTTTTGGCAAAGTGTGCAGATAAATTAAAAAGACATAGAAAGTAATATTGTATAATTATACATGGTTAGGAGGTTTATCAAATGAGTAAAAAACCAGTTGTATTAGTAGTAATGGATGG
>JAGHUL010000127.1 GCA_018064825.1 Candidatus Colivicinus equi | reverse complement strand
GTGGTAATGCTTGCTAGCGAAAACTTACCAGATATAAAAGCAATAAAAAATAATCTTAAATATATTGTTGTATCAGGTATAGCTTTAGGTTTAAACTGGGTATTTCTATTTGAAGGATATAGATATAGTGTAGCTATTGCAAGCTTATGCAATTATATAGCTCCGATAATAGTGGTAATTATTTCTTCAATGTTTTTGAAAGAAAAATTAAACAATTTCCAAATAGGATGCATTATTTTTGCCTTTGTGGGTATTGTGCTTATATCGGGTGTTTTAGATCAACAAAGCAAAATAGATTATCGCTGCGTAATATATGGGTTATTAGCTGCTGTTGGTTTTGTGGTACTTGTATTATGTAACAAGCAGATTAAAGATATAAAACCATTAGATAATACTATTGCTCAATTGTTGGTATCAGCATTAACTGTTATTCCTTATGTAATCATTAATAACAGTTTCCCAAAGTCGTTAGATTTAAGTTCAGGAATGATTCTTTTATGTCTAGGAATAATACATACAGGAATAGCCTATATTTTTTACTTTAATTCTATTGATGAATTACCAGCAAATAAAGTAGCTATATATGGTTATATTGAGCCGGTATTGTCTGTTTTAACAGGCGCTTTTGTGTTTAATGAAGAATTATCAATATATGGAATTATTGGCGCAGTTTTAATATTGGCATCAGCATTAGTAAATGAAATAGTCACAAGCAAAAAATAACTACATAACTAAATCATTTTGTTATCTATTCTCGTTTTGATGTACTAACTCTAGTGAGTTTTCCGTTTCTTTTCTTACTATTTCTTCTTTAAATTTGCATAAAACATAATCATCAAAACAAATACCAGCTTTTGCTAAAGCAACAAATAAATATTTGATTGTTATATCATCCAAATCAATTTCAAACTATTTTAATATACGTTCGACTATTCCCACTCAATAGTTGATACTGGCTTGTCCGTGTAGTCCCACAAAACTCTATTGATTCCAGGAACTTCTTTTACAATGCGATCCCTAATCTTATATAGTGTCTTGTATGGAATTTCGTAAGCTTTTGCAGTCACTGCATCTTTAGTATTGACGGCTCTAATGATTGCAGGCCATCCCATATATCTCTTGTTATCTTTAATTCCTGTTGATTGAATATCTGGAACAACACAGAAATATTGCCATGGTACGTTTTTAAGTTTTTCAATTTCTTCTCTAACTATAGCATCAGCTTCTCTTAATGCTTCTAATCTGTCTCTAGTTATTGCACCAACGCATCTTACACCTAAACCTGGTCCTGGGAATGGTTGTCTATAAACCATGTTCTTTGGAAGACCTAAGGTATCGCCTACTACTCTTACTTCATCTTTATATAAGAACTTAACTGGCTCAACTAATTCAAATTTTAAACCTTTAGGTAGTCCGCCGACATTGTGATGAGCTTTTACACCTTTAGATTCAAGAATATCTGGATATATTGTTCCTTGAGCTAAATATTTAACGCCTTCTTGTTTTTTTGCTTCTTCAGCAAACACATCGATGAAAGTCTTGCCGATAATCTTACGTTTTCTTTCTGGATCCTTAACACCTTTTAATTTATCTAAGAATCTATCTGTAGCATCAACATAAACTAAGTTTGCTTTCATTTCTTTCTTAAATACTTTAATAACTTGTTCTGGCTCGCCTTTTCTTAGTAATCCATGATTAACATGAACACATACTAGTTGTTTGCCGATGGCTTTGTTTAATAGCGCTGCAACAACGCTACTATCAACACCGCCAGATAAAGCTAATAACACTTTGTCTTTTCCAACTTGTTTTTGGATTGCTAAAACTTGTTCATCAATGAATTTTTGTGCTTGCTTCTTTGTTGTGATTCTCTTTAAACTTGAAGGTCTTTTTTCCATTTTCTATCCCCTTTTTTATAATTTATATTTTTATACTTTATTATTATATATTCAACTTAATCTATAAATAGATTTTTATCAATAAAATCTGCCCATCCATCATCATCACATACGATGTCGGTTATTACTTCGGCGCACGCCTTTGTATCGTCGCTACCATTCAATAAGCATACTCCGTGGCAACATTCCAACATTTTATTATCGTTTGTCGTGTCGCCAAAAGCCATGCAGTCATCTAATGGAATATTTTTAAGCTCGCTATACTTCTTTAAAGCATAACCTTTATTGCAATTCTTGTGAGAAAATTCATACAAATCTGCTTGAGTTTTAAAACCTACGAAATCTTTGCCTTTGATAAACTCGTTTACTTTTTCTTCTATCATAGGGACATCTTCAAGCTTTAGTCTAAACATGATGCCACCATTATCGTGTTGATAGAAAGCATCTAATGAATCAACTTTCACAAAAGTTCGTTTGTTCTTAAATGCTGAATACCATGCACGATCAGTTTTTCTTGAAGATAAATAACAACCAGGATCATACATATTGATTGAACAATCAAACTGAGACATGAATGTTACGATTTCTTTCAAATCTTGTTTTGATAAATAATTGTATTGATATGACTTCTTTGTTGCATCATCATATAATTCGCAACCATTCCAACCTATTATGAAATCAAATTGTTTTTCGAGCTTCCACTCTTTATATTTACCCAAGACATCTTCTAATGGTCGACCACTAGCCAAGCCAAATAGATAACCCTTCTCGCGGCATTTGGTAATGGTATCTAAAGTTTTTTGACTAACTGTGTAGTCGCTTCTTGATAATGTACCATCAATATCAGCAGATAGTATTTTTATATTGTCATATTTCATAGCAATCTAATACCGTTCTTTAAACATTCTTCAACATCTTCTTTTGCCCACACACTAGATTGAACTTCACCTACGTGGCAACAACCCAACAACAACATACACAATCTTGATTGACCAATACCTCCACCGATTGTTTGTGGTAATTTGTTGTTTAACAACATTTGATGATAATCAAGATTGATTCTTTCTTCTTTTTTAGCTTTCTTTAGTTGCACTAATAATGTTTCAGGATTTACCCTAATTCCCATTGAAGATATTTCTAATGCGCTATCTAGCGTTTTGTGATAGTACAATAAATCTCCATTCAAACTCCAGTCATCATAGTCTGGTGCTCTGAAATCATGAGCCTTTCCCGATTTTAATTTGTCACCTATACCAATTAAGAAAACGGTTTTGTGTTTTTTACAAATTTCGTTCTCTCTTTGTTTTGGTGATAGATTAGGATACATATCTTCAAGTTTTTGTGCAGTAATAAAATACACATCTTTCTTGATGTTAACTTTTATTTGTGGATATTTTTTCTTAATTATTAAGCTTGTGTTATAAATAGCTTCCGCTATATTTCTAACAGTTTGTTTTAGATACTCAAGGTTGCGATCTTCGTCCTTAATTATTTTTTCCCAATCCCATTGGTCTACATAGATAGAATGCAAATTATCAAGATGTTCATCTCTTCTAATGGCGTTCATATCAGTCCACAAACCTTTGTATACGTGGAAGTTGTATTTATCTAATGCAACTCTTTTCCACTTGGCAAGAGATTGAACTACTTCAGCTTCACTTTTCAAATCGGGAATATCAAAATTAACAGGTCTTTCTTTGCCTGATAAATCGTCATTGATTCCTGTGTTTCTGCTTACAAATAATGGAGCAGATACTCTTTTTAATTTAAGAGCTTTAGATAATTCTAATTGAAAATTAAAACGAATCTTTTCGATTGCGTTTTGCATATCATAGTTATCTAAAGGGGTTTGATATTTTTTAGGGATAATTAAATTCATAAATAAATTTTACACCTTATAAGGATGGTTATTAATATAATCTTCTAGTAGTTTTGCAACATAAGCGATTATATTTGGACATGGTCTATTTTGATAAAAATCTTTAGTTCTTGGAGTAGGTGCTGAATCGCTATGCTTAACATTTAAGCCCATTAAATCTCGACATATTAATGAACCTTTATCTTTTTCAAATTGAAGGCCTATTTCTTGGATGCGAGAATATTGTTCTTTCTTATCTTCGTCGTTTGAATAATTGTCATAACCATACAACATATCTAACACGATAACGGCTCCGCTAAAGGCGCCGCAAACTTCTCTAAGTCTTCCGATACCTCCGCCAAAGCCGCCGGCTAATTTAGATAATTGGCTAGCTTCGATATCTAATAAATCCGCAAACGCTAAAACAATAGCTTGGGAACAGTTATGTCCTTCGACAAAATACTTTACTGCAAGTTCACTTCTATCCATTACAAATCAAAATACCTTTCATATTCTGCTGGATGAGGAATCTTATTTATTTCATCACTATCTTTCTTGATGATATTAATCCATCTTTCTAACAGGTCTTTACTGAATACGTTTCCTTCTAATAGATATTGATGGTCTTTCTTTAATGCATCAATAGCTTCATCTAGATTCTTTGGCAAGAAATCTAGTTTAGCTTTTTCTTTTGCAGATAAATCAAATAGATTGCAATCAAATGGTCCCCAATTGTAATCTTTTGGATCAATCTTGTTCTTGATACCATCGATTCCGGCCATTAATATTGCGCTGTATGCATAATATGGATTACATGTTGCATCAGGATTTCTTAATTCAAAGCGTGTATTTTCCATCTTGGCATAACTAGGAATTCTTATAACTGAACTTCTATTCGCCGTAGCATAACCAATTGTAGTTGGTGCCTCAAAACCTGGAACAAGACGTTTATATGAATTAGTAGTTGGATTACAGATTGCACATAAAGACTTGATATGTTTTAAGATACCGCCCATAAAATACATACAAGTTGTTGATAAGTTAGAGTACTTACCTTTTTCATAGAAAATAGATTTGCCATTTTTCTTCAACAGCATATGAACATGCATTCCGTTGCCAGCCTCATCATAAAGTGGTTTTGGCATAAAAGTTGCACTCATATGATATTCGTTGGCTACGTTCTTGATGATGTATTTTATCATGATAGTATCATCTGCTGACTTAATAACATCGCCCATTTCAACTTCAATTTCTAGCTGGCCGCTTCCGCCAACTTCGTGATGATGGTATTTAGCTTGGATGTCATATTCGTCCATTAAGAAACAAACTTCGTTTCTGTAATTGAATGCTTTGTCTATTGGTTGATCAATATGATATCCACCTTTTTTGTTGTTGTGATATCCATCACCATCTGGTTCTTCGCTTGAGGTTTCTTCACTGTACACATTAAAAGAAACGTTCTTTGGAGAAGTTGAATATGATACTTTGTCCATAACAGTAAATTCATATTCTGGACCAACAATCATTTCATCCGCAATTTTATTTTCTTTCATATAATCGACTGCAGCTTTAATAACGTTCCTTGGATATTGATCAAAAGGAACGTTCTTTTCGTCAATTACATGAACATCTCCAAATATAGATATAGTAGGCAATTCTGCAAATTGTTCTATATGAGCTGTTGATAAATCAGGATAAAAAACCATGTCTGATTTTTCAACTTTCGCATAACCGTAATTTGACGCATCAAATCCGATACCATCTTTCATAACTTCTTTAGTTAATCTAGATGCAGGAATAGTTAAGTGTCTAAGTCTTCCACGTAAATCTATTAGTTTAAAATCGATGAATTTTATATTTTCTTTCTTTATATATTCTTGAATTTCTTTAATGTTTTTGAACATAAATATGCCCCCTAATATTTAACTTTATTATATTATAATTAAAGTATGAAATTAGTAATTTTTGGTTGTGGAATTATTGCGAATCGTATCGCTAAATCAATAAAATTGGTCGATAATATCGAACTAGTGGGCTTTGGTTCTAAATCGATTGAAAGAGCCAAAGAATATGCTGAAAAATATGAATGCAAAGAATATGGCGATTACGATTATTTTATAAATAGTGATGTTGATGCAGTATATATAGCAACTTATAATCCATCACATTATGAATTAATTAAAAAATGTATCTTAGCTCATAAAAACGTTATTTGTGAAAAACCAATGTTGTCATCAATAGAAGCAAATAACGAATTGTTTGCTTTAGCAAAAGATAATGGCGTCATCTTGATGGAAGCAATGAAAGCTGTTTTCTTACCTTTGATAATCAAAATAAAACAGATGATTCAAAATGGCGAATTAGGCGAAATTGTAGATATACGCGCAAGTTTTATTAGAGGTGAAAAATTTAGACCTGACCATTGGATTTTTGATCCTGTAACCGGTGGCGCATTAAGAGATGTTGGCTCATATTGTGCAGCAACTATGAACTTCTTGTTAGATAAGAATCCAACTGTAATAAGTAAGGTTACAAATAGAACTGCTGATAGATCAGACACTATCGCTAATGTCGAAATTGATTATGAAGGAATAGCCGGTCATTTATCAGCTTCAAATTTCTTATCTGGAGATTGTTCACTAATTGTTCAAGGCACAAAAGGAATGATTAAAGTTGAAAACTTCTGGAAAGCAAGCGAAGGATATTGTTTGATTGATGGCATAGAATATAAGTTACAAGAAGAAACAATCTCAGATTTCTACTACGAACTAGAACACTTCGCTGACTTGTTTGAAAAAGGTCTTCTAGAATCGTCTGTGATGTCTCTAGAAGCTTCGAATAAAATATTAAGTATAACCAAGTAAAAAGCATAGGAATTTTGATCCTATGCTTTTATTACTATATCTTTTACTGTGGCTTTTAGATAGGTCAATAGTTCGTCTCTATTAACTTTTAATCCTACGCCAAAAGCTCCACCACTTATTTCGATTTCTTCGTGATTTAAGACTTCGTCATCGAAATAAATTCCTTTGTTTTTCTTAACACCAATTGGCGACACTGACCCTCTTTCATAGCCAACGACTTTTAATAAATCTTTGACATGTACCATTTCTAAATTTTTGACATTTAGTTCTTTTGCGCATTTCTTTAAATCTATTTCATCATCAACTGCTATACAACAAATATATAAATCGTGTTCATGAATTAGACCTAAAGTTTTGTAACATGCTTTGTGGTCCATGTGGAGTAGGTCCGATACAGCCTGACCATTAAAATCTTCTTTAGCTATTTTATATTCCAAATATTCATATTTTATTTTTGCAGCATCTAATTGCCTCATCGCATTAGTTTTCATTTAACTGCCTCAACATACAATTTATATAAATCGTTTGGAAGATCACCATCTATCGTTATGTTTTCTTCTTTTAATGGGTGATATAGTTCTACGCTGTCCGCAAACAACCCCATACGTATACATATATCACTGTTTCGTCCATATAAATCGTCATTAATTATTGGATAACCAACGCTCGCTAAATGAACTCTAATTTGATGTGTTCTACCAGTATCTAGAACACAAGATAATACCGAATATTTATGCGCTTTATTATAACCAAGTGATTTAATTTTAGTAATGGCGCTTTGTCCATCTTTATAAATAATGCGCCGATTTGGATTGTGACGGTCTTTGCCTATAGGTTTATTTATAACCATAGTTTTGTTTGTTTCCATTGTTCCAAATACAAAGGCTAAATAGTTTCGTCTAATCTGTTTATTAGATAACAATTGATCTAATAGTGGTTGGAAAACTAATGACTTACTATAAACTACTAGGCCGCTTGTTTGTTTATCTAAACGATGTATTGGCAAGGCACAAACATAATTTCTATCAGCATAATATGATTCAACAATATTAGTTAATGTTAATTCGTCATTACCGTCAGAATGAACCAACAGCTCTTTTGGTTTATTTACTACAAGTATTAATTCGTCTTCATAAACCACATCTAATTGATAATTAAGTTTTTTATATTGATATGTTTCGGGATAAATATTGATACTTAGAGTTATTCCTACAATATCGCTTTCTCTTTTAACTGGATTGCCATCTAATAATATATTCTTATTTTGAATTAATAGATGTTGTATTTTCTTTGAGGGAATGTAAGCATCAAAAAACTCTTGTATTGTTTTCACAAACAACGAGCTAATATCAATATCTAACCATGTGTCTCTTAATCTATATTCCATAATAATAAAAGGTGTTTAGAACACCTTATTCCTCTTCAATACCGCCCATGATTTCAAGGATTCTATTTAAATCTTCGGTGTTATTGTATTTAATTGAGATTGTTTTTCCGCTAATATCTACAGCTGTTGAGAATTTTCTTTCAAGTCTAACTCTAACATCTTCAATATAAGGATCTTTAATTTGTAATTTGGTTTGTGTTGGTTTTAATTTCTTTGGACCTTGCTTAACAATCTTTTCTAATTCCCTGACACTAGTTTGTTCCTTTGTGGTTTTTCTCGCAAGCGTCAACATTTGTTCTTCATCTTCTAGTGCTAATAAAGTTCTAGCTTGGCCATAAGATAACTTGCCTTGGTTTACCATTGTTTTGATTTCACTTGGTAATTTTAATAGGCGCAAAATATTGGCAACGTTTTCTCTTTTCTTACCAATTCTTTGAGCTAGTTGTTCTTGTGTATAACCAAGTTTTTGAATTAGTTGATCATATGCTTCCGCAACTTCAATTGGTGTTAAATCTTTACGTTGAATGTTTTCAAGTAAAGAGATTTCCATCATTTGTTTGTCGTTGAAATCAACTAGGATTGCAGGAATATCGGTTTTGCCTGCTAACTTAGATGCTCTTAATCTTCTTTCGCCTGCTACTAGTTCATATCCACTTAATGATTTTCTAACTAGTATTGGTTGGAAGACGCCGTTTTCTTTAATTGATTCTGCTAATTCTTTTAATGCATCATCATCAAAGTCCTTACGTGGTTGATAAGGATTTGGTCTAACATCTTTAATTTGTAATTTAAAATTATCGCCTTTTACTTCGGCTTCATTGTTAGATATATCATCTAAAAATTCATCGATATCGTCGCCAAAGATAGCACTTAAACCTCTACCAAGTTTTTGTTGTTTAGCCATTTGTTACTGTCTCCTCTTTGGTGTTGTTTTCAATTACTTCTCTACTTAAGTTCACATAAGCTTTAGCGCCTTCAGAAGTCACATCATAATCAAATATTGATAAGCCCATACCAGGTGCTTCAGATAATTTAATATTTCTTGGAATATATGTACGATATGTTCTTTCTTTGAAGTGCTTTCTAATTTCTTGTGATACTTCTGCTGAAAGTTTAGTTCTTGCATCATACATTGTAAGAAGAACGCCTTCAATCTTTAGATTAGGATTAAAAATCTTCTGTACTAATCTGATTGTTTGTAATAATTGAGTAATTCCTTCCAATGCATAGAATTCGCATTGTACTGGGATCAACACAGAATCAGCAGCTGTTAAAGCGTTTGTATTTAACAAGCCTAGTGAAGGAGGACAATCAATAATGATGTAATCATAATCGTCTCTAACTTCGTTTAAAACGTTCTTTAATAAACATTCTCTATTTTGTTCAACCTGTGCTATTTCAAGTTCAGCTGCAGAAAGGTTGATGTTTGCAGGAAGGACATCTAGTGGAGGTCTTTTTAATTGCTTGATACATTCTTTAACGTTGCTTATTGAAAATAAGGCTTCATAAACAGTTGAATCGTTTTGCGTTATTTCGCAACCAATACCACTAGTAGAATTACCTTGAGGGTCGAAGTCAACTAATAAAACTCTGTTTTTAGAATAAGCTAAACCTGCTGCTAAATTGATACTAGTTGTAGTTTTACCTACGCCACCTTTTTGGTTGGCAATCGCAATAATCTTTGCCATAATCTTCCTCCTACTTCTTCATCTTGATAACAACCTTGATGCTGTCATCATATTCTGTTACGTGATATTCTGCATCTATTCCTGATTTACGACACAAATCATAAGCTTGTTTGATGGTGTTGATACCAATCTTAACGTTGTTTGATACACCTTTTGATTTGTGCACACTTGTAAGTTCTTTGATATATTCTTCAGTTTTTGAAACGTTATATTTTCTATTTGTGATTGTTAAATAAACGTTCTCTAAATCTTTTGGATCAACATTTAATAATGCACGCGCATGTCTCTCGGTTATTGTTCCTTGTGAAATAGCGTTTTTGATATATTCTGGTAATTTCAACAATCTTAATTTGTTGGCTACAGTTGATTGTTTATAGCCCAATCGTTGAGCTAATTCGTTTTGTGTTAGATTATGAGATTTCATAATCTTTTTCATTGCCATTGCTTGTTCGATTGCATTTAAATCTTCTCTTTGAAGATTTTCGACAAGCGCTAGATTTGCAGACTCTTCATCAGTCTTATCTAAGATGATTGCTTCAACTTCTTTATATCCATTTAATTGACACGCTCTAAATCTTCTTTCGCCTGCAATCAATTCATAATGATTATCAATTTGCCTAACAGTTATTGGTTGTAATAAACCGTTTTCTTTTATTGATTCAGCCAAACCTTTAATTGATTCATCATAAAAATCTAACCTTGGTTGATTCTTGTTAGGTACGATTTTATCGATTTTGATTTTTAGTATTTCTTTCATAGGGTGTGCTGCTTAATTATACTATATTTCCTAGGATATTTTGTAGGTGTATTATGCACCTTTTTCAAATAACTGATAATTCTTTTTGATCCGTCAAATAATTGTTCGTTATTGGTTTTTTCTATTTCAAAACCCATGGTAGAAATGGCTTTTGTAGCCTCTTTTAACTCCTCTAGGCCATCTTTTCCTCTTAGAGCTATAAAGTATCCGTTTTTCTTAACCATAGCGCCAGAGACTTCAATAAGACCATTTAAATTAGACACTGCTCTAGCTGTAACATAATCATATTTTTCTCTATTATTTAGTGAATAATCTTCTGCTCTATCATTCACAACTTCAATCTTATTTAGACCAAGCTTTTCAATTAACGAGCTTAAGAAGACACAACGTTTCTTTATTGGTTCTAATAACAATACGTTTAACTCAGGTAAAGCAATCTTTAAAACGACACCAGGAAAGCCAGCACCAGAGCCAACATCAACTAGTGTTCCCTCTAACTTACGATCTATCAACAACAAACAATCATAGAAGTGCTTCTCTAACACTTCTTCATATTCATCGATAGCTGTTAAATTGATCTTCTCATTATATTCTTTGAGATATTTAGCGTATTGATCAAATTGTTGTAATTGTTTGTCAGTAAGTAAAATGTTGCGTTTCTTTAAAGCTTGTTCAAATTCGTTTAAGTTCATAATTATTTTGTTTTATATAATTCTTTCAAATTGCTTGTACGTTTATTCTTTTTTAACTCTTCATATATTTCTTGAAGTTGTTTTTCGTAACGGTTGTTGTTGAAGTGAGTAAACAAATCAACATCTTTTAGTTCATCAGGTAGATATTGAATCTTGTGGAAACAATCATATCTTCCCCAATTATATTGTTCTTCTTTTGCTAAGCCGACAGGGTTTAGTTTTAAATATTTAGGCATGTCATAAGCTTTGCTAGAAACGATTCCTTGCATTTGCGCAATAGCGTCTTCGCCTGTTCTTGATTTAGGTGACAAGCATAAATCTATAATGTGTACACCAAGCGGAATGATGGCTTCAGGAAAACCTACTGCTTCAGCAGCTTGGCACGCAGGATATGTTCTTGCGGCTAATGCAGGATTAGCTAAACCAATATCTTCATATCCAATAACAAGTAATCTTCTTACAACAGAAGATACATCTCCTGATTGGCATAGCAAAGACAAATAATATAATGCTGCATTAGGATCAGAACCTCTAATTGATTTCTGTAAGCCAGATAACAAATCATAATGACCATCTTCACTACCAAACGATCTTTGATTAACCATCTTACAATTTTCGCTTACAACTTCTTTTGTGATGTGGTTATCTTTGCAGATAATAGCTGATATTTCTAAGATGTTTAAAGCCCATCTAATATCGCCGTTTACTGTGTCGCATATCAAGTCTAAAGCATCATCATCAATGGTGTATTTGTTTTCTAATCCTTTTTCGCTAACCAGCGCATGATTGATTCCTTCTTTGATGTCATCATTGCTTAGTGGCTTGAATTCAAATAGGTGACATCTAGATCTAATAGCTGGATTAATCGCAAAATAAGGATTCGCTGTTGTAGCGCCCAACAAAATAATTGAGCCATCTTCCAAATGTGGCAACAACAAATCTTGCTTATCTTTATTTAAACGATGTACCTCATCACAAATAAGAACTAATTGTCCCGACATCTTAGCTTCTAAAAAGATAGCGTCTAAATCTTTCTTGTTGCCTGTTACAGCATTAAAATTGCGATATGGTTTTTTTAATTCGTTAGCTATTACTCTAGCTAAAGTTGTTTTACCTATACCAGGACTTCCAAAAAAGACACTAGAAAAAATAGTGCCATTATTTATACATTTTCTGATGACACCTTCTTCTCCAATTAAGTCTTTTTGGCCCAAAACTTCATCAAGGGTTTCGGGCCTCATTCTAAACGCGAGTGGTTGTCTCATATTCCTTCTTAATTATATCAATTGCTTGTGTTAAACTCGTTAAAACCGCTTCTGCTTTGCTTGCTACTTCTTCAGATATATTGGCCATATCTTTTACCATTATTAATCGGCATCCTGCTGTTAACGCTGCTCTTCCTCCAGAATCTGCGTCTTCAAATACTATTACTTCTTTTGGATCAAAATTATAACGTGACATGCATTTTAGATAGATGTCTGGATCTGGTTTAGTATGTTCAACTTCATCGCCATATACGATGCTATCGAACTCTTCAATTATTCCTTTTTTTGCTAAAACTCTTTTTACATAATCTTTTTTTGAACTAGTTCCAACAGTTATTTTAATATCTGTCGTTTTTAAATACTTCATTAAATCTAAGAACCCCTCTTTTAAAGGTATCTCATCTCTATCTACCGTTTCAGCGTTTGCTTTATATAGTTTTTCATAGAACTCATCAAGTGGAAAATCTTCGCCATATCTTTCAACAATGTTGTGAATTGTATGTTCCTTCCCTTGCCCCATGAAAGACACCAAAAAAGCTAAGTCCGTTTCGTATCCCATTTCATTGAATATTTTGGTTTCGTTGACGACCCACATGTATCTTTCAGAATCAAGCATAAGGCCATCCATATCAAAAATAACTTGTTTAATCATGTCTTAATTTTATCAAATAATATATATCCTTTTTGAGTAAAATATCATCGATTATTGGTGTAGTATAATATTTATAGAAAAAGAGGTTTTTATATGGATAATAACACATTAAAAAATCATGCACTAAACATCAGAAGAAACATTGTAACAATGGTATACAACGCGAAGTCAGGACATCCAGGAGGGTCTCTTGGCTGTGCCGATATCCTAACTTATCTTTATTTTGAAGAAATGAACGTAAATAAAGATAACGTCAAGTCAACAAATCGTGACAGATTTGTCTTATCAAAAGGACATTGTTCTCCTGCTTTATACGCAACACTTCATGAAGCTGGTTTACTTGATGAGGACTTATCAAGTTTCAGACAAATCAATTCTAAATTACAAGGCCATCCAAATATGAATTATGTTGACGGCGTTGATATGTCTACTGGTTCATTGGGCCAAGGCATCTCTGCAGCCGTAGGTATGGCTATCGCAAACAAGATTGATAATAACGACAACAGAGTATATGTTCTAGTTGGAGATGGTGAAGCAGAAGAAGGAATAGTTTATGAAGCTATGATGTCTGCAGCTCACTATAAACTAGATAATCTATGTATCATCTTTGATCAAAACGGTCTACAAATTGATGGTAACGTTGAGGATGTTGTTGGACCATTACCACTATTAGATAAAGCTAAAGCATTTAATTGCAACGCTATTGAATGCGATGGCAACGATTTTGATGAATTAGCTAAGGCTTTCGCTATTGCTAAGCAAACAAAAGAAAAACCAACTGTAATCGTAGCCCACACCATTAAAGGAAAAGGCGTATCATTTATGGAAAACAACTATGCATGGCATGGAAGTGCGCCAAATGATGAACAATATCAAATCGCAATGGAAGATTTAAAGGAGCTTAAATAATATGGCACAAGAGACTAGAAATGCATATGGCGAGAAATTAGCCGAATTAATTCAAGAAAACAAAAACATTGTTGTCTTAGATGCTGATTTAACAAAATCTACTAAAACCATCGAAGCTAAAAAAGTGTGCCCTGAAAGACACTTCAATGCCGGAATTGCCGAAGCTAATATGATGGGTATGGCTGCAGGTTTAGCAGCAAGTGGAAAAACTGTATTTGCTTCATCTTTTGCGATTTTTGCGACAGGTAGAGCTTTTGAAATAATTAGAAACTCAATCTGTTATCCAAAACTAAACGTTAAGGTTTGCGCAACTCACGCTGGTCTATCAGTAGGCGAAGATGGCGCATCACACCAATCAATTGAAGATGTTGCAATTATGAGAGCTCTTCCAAACATGAAGGTTTATGTACCTTGTGATCAATATGAAGCTAAAGCCATTATTGAACATGTTTCAAAAGAAAATGGTCCATGTTATGTAAGATTAGGCAGAGGCAAAGTTGAAGATGTTTATGATGAAAACAAACAATTCGACTTCTCTAAAGTTGATGTTCTAAGAAAAGGAAAAGATGTTGTATTATTCGCAATGGGCTTAATGGTTCATGAAGCATTAGTTGCAGCAGAAGAATTAGATGCAACAGTAGTTAATGTATGTAGCTTAAAACCATTAGATGAAGAATCTATTAAAGAATTATTACAAACTCACTCAAAAGCATATACTTGCGAAGAACATAGTGTTATTGGTGGCTTATACTCTGCTATAGCAGAAGTTAAAGCAAAAACATCAATCACAACACCTGTTACACCTATCGGTATCAACGATACATTTGGTGAGTCAGGCAAAGCAAAAGATGTTCTTGAAAAATATGGCTTAACTGCAAAACATATCGTAGAAGTTGTTAAAGAATAATCATGAGTAAAAATAGTAAATATTACATTCCACTAATAGTGATCACATCAATCTTTGCGGTTGTTAATATTCTTTGTGGATTAAGATTGTTTTTTTCTTCAACTGATTTTTTCAACAGGATTTCAGCTATTGTGAATATTATATCTTCTATTTTTGCAATGTTTTATGTGCTTGAAGGCTGCCGTAAATCATCTTCAGATTTTTTTAAAGGTCTAGTAATTCTTATTTGCTTAGGCCAACTACTAAATGTCGTCTATTTAATTTATTTGAAGGAAATTGATTTAGATGTCATTATGAACATTTTTGCGCTAGGACTTACATTGGTTCTAATTCTTGTCAAAAATGTCGGCTTCAATAAGTCTATACAAATTTGTTTATTAGTACTTATTTGTAAAGCTGTCAGTTTGTTCTTAAACACAAGTTTTATTAATATTATCAATACAATATCAGTTGCCGTATTGTGTGGATGTACTTTCGCAAAGTATATCGACAAAGCAGATAGACACAGTAAACAAAAATGAAGAAAGTTAAACTTAGTAAACCAATCATCGTTATTAATTACATTGCCGTAATATTTGGTGCCATCATTAACATTCAAATGATTGCAGCTAAAGACTGCACCGCTACCAATAAGATAGCTTCTTTAATATGCTTGATTGCTTTGCTTTGTGCTTTGTTTTATATTCTTGAAGGTTGCAACAAAAACGCTGCTCTATACTATAAAGTATTTTTAGGCTTTGCGGCTATTAATCAAATTGGGTATATTATTAACGATTTGTTTATTAATACACAAGATTCTATTATTGCGGCAATCTTTAATGCGTTTGTTATCATCCTTTATATGTATATGTTCTTTGGAACAAATTTAGGATATGAAAAATCAATGGGAATATGCATTTTAATATTCGCTGTGCGTTTAGGTATTATGATTTTAACCGCAAACAAATATCCTGGACTGTTGATGGGTGGTAACTTCACAGGAACAAAATACAATATATTTGCGATATCAAATTTGGTTGTCTCCACTATTGCTTGTCTGTGTACTTATGCGAAGTACGTAGACAAGAAATCTAGAGGGACTAATTAAACAAAATAAAAGCCATAGTGATTATTAAAATGGCTTTTTAATTATAGTTTTGAATACTCAACTGCAATCTCTGCTGCAACTCTTGCGTTGTTATACGCGAGTTGTAGATTAGATGCTAATGATTCTCCGCCGGTTAAGTCTTTAATTGTTGCAAGCAAGAATGGTGTTGTGGCTTTGCCTTTGATGCCTTTTTCTTTTGCCATCTCTAGCGCCTTATCGATAACACCATCAATCTTGTTGTGATTTAGTGAATACTCGTGAGGAATAGGATTACCAATCAAAACACCACCATTTAAACCTAAATCCCATTTTGTTTTTAATATCTTTGCAGCGGTTTGGGCATCAGGTACAGCATAATCTACCTTGAAACCTGAAGTATCTGAATAGAAACATGGGAATTCATCAGTCTTGTAACCAAGTACTGGGACACCATATGTTTCTAGATATTCTAATGTTAGGCCTAAGTCTAATATTGCTTTACATCCTGCAGAGACGACCGCGACATTGGTGTGGGCAAATTCTTGAAGGTCTGCTGAAATATCCATCGTCTTTTCTGCACCTCTATGAACGCCACCGATTCCGCCTGTCGCAAACACTTTAATACCTGCTAATTCAGATATCAACATTGTGGTTGCTACAGTTGTAGCGGCTGCTTGACCTGTTGCTAGATATACAGCTACATCTCTTCTTGAAGCTTTCGCAATATTCTTTGCTTCACACATTGTTAATAATTCTTCATCATTTAGACCAACTTTAAGTTTTCCATTTAAAATAGCGATTGTTGCAGGAATAGCACCTAAGTCTCTGATTATCTTTTCGACTTTATGCGCAAATTCTAGATTATCAGGATAAGGCATACCGTGTGAAAGAATTGTTGATTCTAGAGCTACTACAGGCTTGTTGTTTTTTAACGCATCTTCTATTTCGGGTGTTATTGATAAATATTTTTGATAATCCATACTTACTCCTTATACTTTCTAGAAATGATAGTAGCGATAAGTGATAGGATTGATACAATTCCAACAATTACTGCAACAGCATAGTTCATATATAAATTGAATCCTTCAAATTTTGCTACTTTCGCATTTAATACTGTAACAACTGATATAGCAGCCAACAGTACTGTTAATACTGCCAATCTGATTGTTCCATATTGTTTTGCGTAACTCACTAAGATGTTGTCTTTGTTTTTGCGTGTATAGTTTGGTATTTCAGGCAGATTGTATAAGAACTTGAATCTGAACATGATTCTAAAACCTAAATACGCTACAATAGCGAACGCTACACATATCCATGTTGATACGCCAAATAACGCTAATAAATAACCAGCCATGATACTTAAAGGTAATGCTAAAGTATATAGATTATATTTTTTAACATCGGCGTTTGTAAGAATATATCCTTTCTTTCTAAAAACATCATAATAAACGCATCCTCTTTTAGGATCGTGGTCGATAAATAAACCAGATAAATCTTTTGCTTCAATTATTTTTTTGTTTGCCATATCTAAATTATATTACATGAAAGCCTAAATAAGGATTATAAGTGTTATTATGAATATGGAGGACAATTAAAAATGATAATACAAAGTAAGAGAGTTTATATTGCAACTTCTTTTATGCCTGCTCAAGTTGAAATAGTAGATGGAAAAATCACTAACATCTATGCTTATGGCAAAAAGAAAGTTAATAAGGACTATGGCGAATTAAGAATTGTGCCAGGTTTCTATGATGTACACACACACGGATATTTTGGATACGACACTACAGCCGGTGGCGACAAAGGCTTAAAGAGATGGGCTAAGGATTTACCTAAGGAAGGTGTTTGTGGATTCTGCCCAACTACATTAACGCAATCTCATGACACTTTAAAGAAAGCTGTCGAAAATGTCGCAAGAGTTAAGAAGACTAATCCTAAAGGCGCTGAAATCTTAGGTATCCACTTCGAAGGTCCATATCTAGATGTTAAATACAAAGGTGCTCAACCTGAAGAATATATCGTTAAAGGTACAGTAAAAGAATTTAAAGAATATCAAAAAGCTGCTGAAGGCTTAATCAAAATAATCACTTTAGCTCCTGAACATGATGAAAACTTTGAATTAACTAAATATTGTGCAGCTAATGGTGTTAATGTTTCTATCGGACATACTGACGCTAGTTATGAAACTGCAATGTTGGCAATCGCCAATGGCGCTAGAGGCTTCACTCATACATATAACGGCATGACTCCATTTGGCCATAGAGAAAACGGTGTTGTTGGTGCATCATTCAGAAGCCATGATACATATTCAGAAGTAATCTGTGACGGTAACCACTCAACATTAACTTCTCTAAATGTGTTCTTTAGAGAAAAAGGCGAACACGGAATGATGGTTTCAGATTCATTGATGTGTAAAGGTTATCCAGTAGGAAGCGTCTTCGATTTCGGTGGTCAAGACGTTGAAATTTATCCTGATGGCTCAGCTCATATTACTACAGGTAAAAAACAACTTGCTGGCTCAACATTAAAATTCAACGAAGGTTTAAAGATCTTGGTTGAAAAAGCATTAGTTCCATTTGAAATCGCAATAGGTGCTGTAAGTACTAACCCATGTAGATATTTGGGTATCATTGATCATAAGGGTTATATCAAAACTGGATACGATGCTGATATCGTTGTCTTAAATGATGATTACTCAGTTGCTCAAACTTACTGCAACGGAAAAGCTCAATTATAGTTGTTATTTATTTGATATTTATTAAACCGCAGTTAATCTGCGGTTTTTTTGTGCTATTATAAGAAACGATGATTAAAGGCGCATTATTTGATATTGATGATACTTTGTTTTCTCACAAGATTCATGCTGTTCCAAAATTAACAGTGAAGCTTTTACACAAATTAAAAGACAAAGGCATAAAAATAGGAATTTGTACAAGCAGAACCGTTGTAGAAATTAACACTGTACCAAAAGAAATTTTAGATATGATTGACTGCAAGATTATGTGTACAGGCGCAGTTACTTTTGTTGACGATAAATACTATAAAAGTTATCCAATAAAAAAAGAATTTGTTAAAAAATATATCGACTTCTTTGAAGAAAACAATATCTATTATCACTTTACAGACATTAACGGTGATTTATATTTTTCTGGTGATCCAAGTTTGGTTAACGAAGGAAAGACGCTACGTCTAGCTAAAGATAAAGTAATGTTTAAACATTACGAAGAGGAAGAGATAACCAATCTTTTCTATTTCCATGTAACTGAGGAGCAACAAGAATATATTAACTCTATCGATAAAGATGTAAACCTATCAATTTGGGGTGATTGCGGATGCATATGTCCATCATATGTTGATAAAGGTTTTGGTGTTTTGAAATTCTGCCAAATGTTCTCTTTGACAACCGATGAAGTTATCGCTTGTGGTGATGGCGGAAATGATGGATTAATGTTAGATATGGCCGGTATCGGTGTAGCTACTAATGACGCAAAAGAAGAAACTAAAAAAGTAGCCGATTACGTTTGCCAAAAATCTATTGAAGATGGAGGCTTATATCAAGCTTTCTTAGATTTAAATATTGTTGAAGAAGACAAGAAAGATATAAAAATGTTCTTCTTTGATTGCGATAACACTTTGTTTGATCATAGCTGTGATGAGGTGCCCGAATCTACTTATCTAGCTTTAGAGAAATTAAAAGAAAACGGATATAAAGTTTGTCTAAATACTTCTAGATCTCACGAAGAGTGCTTCAACATTCCACAAAGATTACTAGATATTATGGATTGTATAGTCTTACTTAATGGCTCACACGTTATTAAAGATGGCAAGGATATTCTTACACCTATGAATCATGATAACGCTGTTAAATATATTGGGTTTTTAGACAAGCACAACACCACATATCGTTATATTACTGGTGAAGGTAAAGGCTTCTTAAATTGTAACGATCAAGAAAAGAGCGATTTATTCTATAGACTATATTATATGAGACCTCCTGTTAAGAAATATGAAGGCGAAGAGATTATTCAGATTCTATACTACGCAACAGGCGACACACAACAAGAACTAATCGATATGATTGTTGATGAAGGTCACAGCTATATATCGATAGGCGGCGAAATTGCGGCTCAAGGCTTAACCAAAGGCATGGCTATGTACAAAGTTGGTGAATTATATGGCTTTAAACCGGAACAATTATGTGCTGTTGGTGACGGCGCCAACGATCTACAAATGATTGCGATGGCTGGTCAAAGTATCGTCATGGGCAATGGTTCACAAGAGCTTAAAAATATCGGTGATTTCGTTACCGACCACATCTCAAACGACGGAGTATATAAAGGATTAAAACATTTTAATTTCATCTAAAAACACCTATCAAGGTGTTTTTAAATTATTTCGAAATGTTTAAGTGCGTTGTAAATGCCATTTTCATCAATATCACTAGTTATATAATCCGCAACATCTAGTGCCGATTTGTTGCTATTGCCCATTGCAACGCCTATGCCACAATGTTCAAGCATATCAACGTCGTTAAAGTTATCACCAAACGCCATTGTTTCTTCAGCGCTTATTCCAAAGACTTTATTCATATCATCAATTCCTGAAGATTTATTACTTTCTTTAGAAATAATATCTAACGCTCCTTCTGACCACGTTGTAATGAAGGCGTATTCTTGTAAATAATTATATACATATTGTTTATCTGCCTCATTATCAAAAAACGTTGAAATCATATAAATATCTTCACCTTCATATTCTTTAACTCTAGGAACAGGTGAAGAGAAACCGCTTTGTGTTTTTCTAACGGCATCGTTTTCAAAATTCAAATATATATCATTTAGAGTTGCAAGATAGGTTGATACTCTTTTATCGTTGAATATTTTTAAACAGCGTTTCTTTAATTCTCCCGAAATCGGTCTATTGAATAAGATTGTTTTCTTGTCACCATCTACACCAAGCTGTCCGTTATTTAACACAATTCCATCTAACTTTAGATTTTGTAAGTTAAACCAAAGCATTTCTTTTAAAGATCTTCCTGTGCAAATAAAAATCTTTATTCCTTTATCATGTGCTATATTTAAGGCTTCTAGTGCGCTATCTGGAATCTTTTCTACTCTATGTGAATATAGTGTTTCGTCAAAATCTAAATATATCGCTTTTATCATTACTTCTATTATAATTTAATTAAGAATGGCGAAGACTGTTAATTTAACAAGCGGGAATATTCGCACATTAATTCTTCAATTTACGTGGCCGGTTTTTGTTTCGCGTATTTTTTCAGAGCTATATAATATTACCAATTCCATGATTGTTGGAAACTACGTTTCGTTAAAAGCTCTTAGTGCTGTTAGTGCGTGTTCGTGGATTTGCAACATCTTTAATTATGCGTTTTATGGCTTAGGCTTAGGATCAGGAATTCTAGTCGCTAGATATTATGGCGCTAACGATAAAGAAAATCTTAAGAAATCATTAGATACATCACTAGTCTTTGCGCTTGTAGGTGGTTTATCTTTGACATTGATTTCTGAATTGTGTCTTCCTGTGCTAATGGATGTGTGTAATATTAGTAGCGAATTATATGCAGATGCTTATAGTTACTTAAGAGTGTATCTATTAGGAAACACTTGTGTTCTTACTTATCAAATGTGTTTCTTTATCTTAAGAAGTTTGGGCGATACAAAGCATCAACTTTATTATTCTGTTATTGGTTCTTTTATCAATATTGGACTAGGAATTTTGTTTGTAAGAGTTTTAAACCTAAATGTTGTGGGCACCTCTTTAGCAACTATCATCTCGCAATTCATTATGAATGTGTTGGCACTAAGATTGATGTTTAATTATGAGGGATTAGATTTTAGTATAAAAAATATTAATTTTGAGTTTAGCTTCGTAAAGCGCATATGTGCATTAGGTATACCAGCTGGAATTCAAAATATGTTGATTGCGATTAGCTCAATGCTTGTTCAATCGTATGTTAATCTATTCCCTAACGAAGTTATTGCGGGCATCGGTGTTGGCGAAAAAGTCGTGAATTGGGGTCAACTGGCTTCGGTATCCGTCTCAGCAGCTACCGTATCTTTGGTCGCACAAAACGTCGGCGCACAGAGATACGATAGAGTGCGTGAAACAATAAAAGAAAGCCTCTCAATTTCGACTGGACTTACAATTGTTGTTTGTGTTTTGTTGTTTATACTAGCGCCAACTTTGGTTGGTAGTTTTAATGATAATGTTGAAGTTTTAGCTTATGGAACTCAAATGGTCAGATTGTCTATATTTGGAATGATATTTATTAATTATTCTCATATATATAATGGCGCGTGTCGTGGTGCAGGCAATGTAAAATCACCAATGATTATCGCCATCTTTGGTCAAGTTATTTGTAAGTTCTTATTTGTATATATTGGCTTAAAGATTTTCTATGATGTTCACATCTTATACTTCGGCAGTGCCTTTGGTTATATGATGGCCGGAATATTTGCGACTATATATTTCCGTAAGAGCAGATGGACTTTTGAAAATCAACTTCGTCTATAGATTTTCTTCAATCCAAGGAAGCATCTTAGAAATAAGTTCGTTTAATTTTGTATAGTCACCAGTTTTGGCATTAAATGTATGATTGGCATCTTCGATGACAATCATTTTTTTATTTTGAGTATTTAGATTTTCAAAGAATTCATAATTTGTATCCATAGTGATATGAGGATCATTTGTGGCTACGCACATCAAATAATTTCCTTCATATTCATATTGATTTGGAAAAGTTGCGATGTCTTTGTAGAAATCCTCATACAACAATTCGATTCTTCCATCAGATTGTTTTTGCATGATATATTTATCGCCTTCATCATCAATCTTGTATTGATCAATTAACTGATATTCTTCGGTCCTTTTTTTATTCATTGCGCCATTTAATGTTATTAAACATTTGGGTTTTAAACCTGCACAATTAAAAGCAACCAAGCCACCCAAAGAATGACCCATAATAGCTATTCGTGTATCATCTATTCTTGAATCTTTTTTAACATGTTCAAATGCGACTTTTGCTTCTTCAATTAGTGTTGTTGGTTTATATAATTTTCTACTTCTTCTAGATTCGCCACATGAGCAAGAATCTATTCGTAATGTTGCAATACCTACTTTTTCTAAAGCGTCTGCAATTATTGGAAATAATCTTCCGTCTCCGGACTTACACGACAACATGCCGTGAATCATTAAAACTAAAGGATGTTTTTTATCTATATTTGGTAATTGCAAGATACCCGGAATATAAGTGTTTTCAATTGGAATGTATACTACTTCTTGCATAATTATTTACCTAAACATCTATTTGGAATTGCGACGGGTTGTCCTGGGAAAAAGAAGATTGTAACTAGTCCTGTCTTTACTATTTTTATTTTGTCATTCATTTCATATCTCTTGTTATTAACAAGCATATATGTGTCTGCTACTTTTACATCTACCTCTTCAAACTTGGTAATATTGTTTTTCTTTAAAAAGTTTTTGCCAATATTTATTCTTGTATAAGACTTCCAAAAACGCGGACCTATAATCATTGCCCAACCTACTGCTACAACAATAAATACGATTTTAATAATAGTGTTATCAAGTTTAAAGAAATAGTAACTTAACAATAATAACAAAGGAACAGAAAAAATAAAGAATATTTGTTTTAATCTATTACTGGTTTGTGAAGAAAGCATATATGTGTAATAGTCAATTACTTCATCTTCACTAAATTTAAATTTAAATTCTTTCATGTTTCCTCCTTTTTGAAACAAATAGGGTTGTTAGCCCTATTTGTTACGATAATTATTATTGAAGTTAATAAAGCGTTGGGCGATAAGATGAGGTCTTGTGATTGCAGAACCGATAGTAATCATATCAGCGCCTGAATCGATAGCCTCTTGCATATCGTATAAATCCCAAATTTTACCTTCGGCATTTACAAGAACGTTTGTACATTGTCTCTTGTAATCCTCAACTACCTCTTTGTCAAATTTTCCGCTTCTAGTAATGTATTCGCTAAGAGTGTTACCAACAATGTCTACATAACCAGTATCAGCAACAAATTTAGCATCTTCAACTCTAGCTGTATCTGCCATAACACCAATTTCTGGATAAGCATCGTGAATCTGTTTTAGCAAAGCAACGATTTCTTCTCTTCCTCGAGTCTCATAGGGAGTACAATCAAGAGCAACTACGTCAGCTCCTGCCTCAACAACTTTCTTAACTGATTCGAAACTTGGAGTTATGATTGGATATGTTGATTCCTTTTTACTTGGATCGATAACTTTATCTATACCAATAATAATCAAGTCTTCACTTAAAGATCTGATTGCTTTAATATCTTGTGTCCAACAAGATCTTACAGCTTTTGCACCACCCATAATGGCGCAGGCAGCCATTTTTTTCATGTTGTCTGCACCATATAGTGGAGTATCTTCGTAAGCTTGACAAGAAATAATGGTTTGTCCAATTAATCTCTTGCAAACATCTTTCATATTATGCTACTAAGATGCCTGTGAAGTAACCTACTACAGCGATTACTAAGAATAATAAGATAACCTTAACAGCAGACCAGTTCTTCTTAGCCATTAACCAATAAGTTAATAATGATAGTAAGTAAACTGGAAGTTTAGGCCATACACCGTTGATTAGAGCGCCTAAGTCAACTAGTGTTACACCATCTTCAACGTAAGTCCAGCCAATGTTGAATGCTGCATATTGAGAAGCAACACAACCAACAACTACTAGACCAACTGTATTTAATGCGTTTACAACGTCATCTTTTAGGTCGTTACCCAAAATTAATTCAGCAGCAGAAGCACCTAATTCACAGCCCTTCTTGAATAAGAACCAAGTAAGAGGAATCATAACTGCTAGGAATACTACCATATAGAAAACAGCACCTAGAACTGAACCATCTTTAGATAGACCACAACCGATAGCTAGAAGGATTGGGATGAAAGTACCAGGAAGTAAAGCATCACCAACACCAGCGAAAGGTCCCATTAATGCAGATTTAATAGCAGTGATTAGATCATCTGGTACATCACCACCAGCAGCTTTTTCAGCTTCCATACCTAGAGCGATACCAGGGATTAAGCATCCTAAGAAAGGCTCAGTATTGAAGAATGGAAGATGTCTAGCCATTAGTTCTTGTTGTTTTTGTTCATCACCAGGATATAGATCTTCTCTGATGTCACCAAACATCTTAACTAATGCTGGAGCTTGCATTGTTTCAGGTTGATATAGAGATAGGTTATACATCATCCAATTGACGTATGACTTAAACATCATTTTGTTATTTAATTTAGTATTCTTTTCTGACATATTAAGCCACCTTCTTTCCAGCTCTACCAATTTCAAATTCGATTAAAGCAAGAACTAAACCGAAAATTAAAACTGTAACCATGTTTCCACCAGGAACTACACTTGTTAGTGCAAAACCGAATGTATAGAACAATAAGTCTGTAGGTTTCTTTACCATCATCTTCATTAAGATAGCGAAACCAACTAAGCACATTGGGTTACCGAAGATTGTTAGTACATTTAATACCCAATCAGGACATACTGCTAAGATTGAAGTGATAGCATTTTGTCCAAAGTAACACAAGATGAATGTAGGGATAAATCTGAATAAGAATTTAACGCCATTACCCCAAACAGGAACTAATGCAGCAGCGTCTAGTTTGCCTTCAGCAACTAACTTCTTTTGATAGTTAACTGGGATTAATGTTGCAGCATAACATGGAGCAGCCATGATGTTAGCAACGTTAGCAACTGTAACAGCTAATGCAACAGTAGCGCCTTTATCTAATCCAGTTACTACACCAAGAGGAATTGCAACATATGTTGCTAAGTTCATATCTGGAGTGATAGAACCACCTGGAGTAACTAAACCGATAAAGATTAATTGAATTTCAACACCAAGGATCATTGCAGTCTTAACATCACCAAGGATTAGACCAATGAATAGTGCTGAAACAAGTGGACGTCCTATGCAATACCAACCTACAAGACCACCACCTAAGAATGGTACGTGGATGTAAGTTAGATAGCCTAGAAGCGAAATAAGAATAGCTTGAAATACACTCATACTATTTTCCCCCTTTCTATTCTTATTGTTGTGCGTCTAGAATTTAGACTTTATATCTTTCCAATCAACTCTCTTCATGTCAGGAACTGGTTGGAAATACGTTTCTACGCCATATGTGTCAAGCAAGTAGTTGAATACTTCCGCATATGCCTTAGAAACGAATGCACCTGTGTTAACTTCTACTGCACCTTCAGTAACTTGGCAAGGTCCTACCATCATTTCTTTTGGTACGTTTTCTCCAGCTAATGTGTCATAAACCATCTTAGCTATAGGTGGGAATCTAAATACGATCATTGTATTTAGCTTGTCAGTTGCTGCAGTTTTTACAGCGTCAGCGTAATTTTGTGTGCTAAAGACTTCAATTTTGTAATTGCCCATTGCAGCTTTTTCACACACAAGTTTAAGAATTGAATTGTTAGCGGTTCCATCATCAATAACAATAATGTGTTGAAGTTTGAAGTGCTGAACAATTCTAGTCATGCATTGACCATGAACTAAACGGTCATCATTTCTTACTAGAACTATCATAAAAACTCTCCTTTTCTTTTAGTAATTGAAATGTAAATACGTCTATATAATAATTTTAATTTGTGAAATATTTTGTTATCAATAATGGAAAAATAACAAAACATTTTTTGATTTATTCTAAAAGAAAAAATGTTCATTTATTCTTCAAACGAACATTTTGAACCTTTTTTAGATATACTTTAGGTGTGAAGAACAGAGTAAGAGACATTTACAGAATAATCAAAGAAAAAGGTAGCGTTCAAGTTTCTGATTTAGCTAAATATTATGGCGTTACTGAAAAGACTATTAGATTAAATCTTCAACAACTTGAGGATTCTGGTTTAATTATTAGAAATTATGGCGGAGCTATTTTAACAAATACTGAATCCGCTATTTTTCCAGGTATTAATTACAACGTTAGGGCTTCAGTAGAAAAAGAAGAGATAGCTATCAAAGCCCAAGAATTTATCAAGCCATATAGCACAATCGTTTTTGATGAAGGCACAACCAATCAAGAGATAGTAAAAAAGATTGAAGACATTCCTTTGACAATCATCACCAACGACTTTGCGATTGCGAATCTTATAAGAAACAAAAACAACATTAGTTCATATTTTGTGGGTGGCACCGTTGCGCATCAACACGGCAATTATTATTCTTTAATTCAAACAAAACAAGAGTTTGATTTGTTGAAGCATTTAAAAGCCGATATCTATTTCGTAGGTACAAACTCTATTAATGAAAATGGTTTTATGATTTTTAACGAAAACGTCAAAAACATGAAAAGAGAATTTATGTCGATTGCCAAAACATCAATCGGTGTAGCTGATAGCGTTAAATTTAATAAGGCGAGCTTTATTAGGTTTGCGAATTTTGAAGAAGTATCGCGCGTCATTACCGATTCCTCGTTTAATGAACACAATATCGCAAGATATAAAAAATTCGGACTAGAAGTCATCGTAGCAGACAAAATAGAAAAGGAGTAACTATGGCAAAACAAGTACAACAACCTATAGGCTTTAATTTATATGCGGATGAAGGTGGCAGAACCATTTATTATGACCGCATTAACAAAAAAGGATATCTTATATCCAAAAAAGAAGAATCTAAATATTTCTTCTTTTCATCAAGACCAGTAACTGCTTTTGCTCTAGGCTATCTTGCTTACTATCTTTCTCATAATTGGATTATCACAATCTTTGTAGCGGTTGTTGCATATCTAGTAATGTTGTTTTTCTTTAGAAAAATGTTCTTGGCCGATTTGCCTGAACTTCCAAAATTTGTTCCTGGCAAAAAAGAGCCATTATATGCACGATTCGCTCATACTTTTAGCTCTACAAGAATTATTGTAATTATTGTTTTAGCGTTCTTGTTATCAATAGGAACATGCATTAATGCATACATTTCTAACTATGATCAAATAACCAAGATATTAAACTACGCTTTAGCTGTTGGCGCATTTATCTTTGGCTGTTTCTATATTTATGTTTTAATTTACAAAAAGAAGAATAATGTCTAAAGGAGAAAAAAGATGAAATTGACTGATTTCTTAGAAAAAGTTAACGCTCAAGCAAAGCAACTTGAAATGATTGGATTTAAAGATGATATCCTATTCACTTCGATGCAACAATTCGTTGACAAACTAATCTTCAAGCTTGTGCCAGACGAAATGAACGAAGAAGAAGTAAATGTTGTAAAAAGCTTCCACGATCCAAAACTAATGAAGAAAGCATTAAATGAATACCGCAACATGGTACAAGATGGATCAATAAACGCTAGCGATGCGTGTCAAAAATTAGTTGAAGCAATTAAGAACAAATAAAGCGCGTTTCACAACGCGTTTTTATGTGTAGATAATTTATTGTATATTTAGTCTTCGGAAAAAATTACATACATAGTTGCACACGCAATTACAACAATGGCGCCAGCAATTGCCAACGGCCCCATTGTTTCGTGGCAAATTATCGCAACTGGTATAGGGTTAAAGATTGGCTCAATCGTAAGTATCAACGAAGCTTCAATTTTATCGACTCTTTCTAATCCTTTTGATAAGAATATATTTGCGAATCCATATTGGAACACCGCTAATATCATTAACCACGTAAGATTCTTTGCATCAAACGAAACAGTTGAATCAAAGAACGCAAATGGCAAACAAATGATAAATGTAATTATATTCGCCATCATGAGTGTTTCTTCTTTGTTACAATCTTTTCGATTTAAAACTATTAGTTGCACCGCATAAGCGACACCCGATAGTAAAGCAAGGGCGTTTCCTAAAATGTGGTTCAATTCTATGTTGTCTGCAAAACTTAAAAAACAACCAAAGAAAACCAAAAACGTTAATAGGACTTCGTGAGGTTTTGCTTTCTTCTTTTGAAAAACTACAGCATACACAAACACCAATATTGGTGCGATGTATTCTAGAACAATCGCTGTTCCTGCTGTAGTTAATTTAATTGCCATGATATATAAAATACCAGCGGCGCTTGTTCCTAAAGCGCCCATGATATTTACTTTTGTCAAATGAAAGTTAATTTTCCTTTTATAAACCCATAAAACCACGAAGGATATAGCGCTTCTAAATGCCGCAATAGAAAGTGGTGACCAGGTAATAGACTTAACACATACTCCTGCCAACCCATACAATAACGCGGTTAGTACAAGCACTATTCTTCCAACGTTTTTTTCGCTCATAATTAGAGTTTATCACTTATTTTTATTAATAGTTCTCTCTTATAAAATAATTGATAAAACGATTAGCACGAAACCTGTTGCCATAATATCTAAAGCCATCATAGTTCCAATAGATAAAGCTAAAGCAACCGGATTAGTTAATGATAATATGCCACAAGCAATTAGAACAATTCCCAAAATAAT
>JAGHUL010000128.1 GCA_018064825.1 Candidatus Colivicinus equi | reverse complement strand
ATAGCAGTCAAACATTAACTGATGGTGTTAATCATTTAAATGGTGCTGATGCTTTATCTTACGCAAGACTTAGAAGTATTGATGATGATGTTATGCGTATGGCTAGACAAACTATTGTCATAAAAGCAGTTGTCAATAAATTAAAAGAGACTGATTATTTAACGTTACTAGATATTATTTCCCATTGTTTAGAATATGTTCATACTAATTTAACAAATGATGAAATTAAGAAATACTTGTTGGATGTAATAGAATTTGATTTAAATAATATTGAAACTATTCAGTATCCTAGTGATATTTATGACTCTGTTTGGAATGATACTACTTCAATGGGTGGCTATATCTTAAATGATTATCTATATGAAGCTGAAAGAATACATCGTTTCATTTATAATGACGAAGATTATAAAGCATCTCAGAATATTAGAAATATGAACTTTATGATACATAAAGTCTTTGGCAACTAGTATAATTATTTTATGGGTAAAATAAGAAATTTATTTAGAAGAATAGGTAGCGGTAGTTTTAAGAGAATGTTTCATTGTATTGATTTAGTACATAAAGAAACAGGCAAAAATAAGCTACTTATTTTTATTGATATGTGTATTTGTATTTTATTCTATAATGTTGGATATCTTGATTATCATATCTTTGGCTTTGGTCAAAGAAATAAACAAGAAAGGAAAACATATTTAACATATAATCACAATACCGCTTTATTTAAGATGGTTGATGATCCTGAAGTATCATATCTATTAAAAGATAAGTTAGCCTTCAACAATAAATATAAGAAGTATATAGGAAGAGATTTCTTTGATCCAAGTGTTTCTTCACTTATAGAGTTTAAAGATTTCTTGAAGAATAAACAAAAGTTGTTTATTAAACCTGCAACCTCTTTTGGTGGTTTAGGCGAATATAAAGCAATTACAGTCGATGAAAACACAGATGTTGAAGCATTGTACAATCATTTAAAACAAAACAAAGTATTTGTGGAAGATTTGATTGTTCAACATCCTAAGATGTCTACCTTATCTAGTAAATCTATTAATACGGTTAGAATTGTAACCTTGGTAGTAGATAACAAAGCACATTTCATGTATTCAATTTTGAGAATGGGAATTGGTGATATGAGTGTCGACAATTCTTCTAGTGGTGGCATCAATACTTGTCTAGATGAAAATGGTTGTATTATTAAAGCATGTTTTTCAGATAAGACTGGCTTATATTATACCAATCATCCAACATCAGGTATGTATCTAGTAGGCTTTGAAGTGCCAATGTATAAAGAAGTAATAGACTTATGTTTAAAAGCCGCCGAAGAGGAACCTAGACTCGGCTATGTAGGCTGGGATGTCGCAATTACACCTGATGGCCCAATAATTGTTGAGGCAAATGATTTACCAGGATACGATATGCCACAAAACCACGGCACAAGCAACAAAACAGTTGGTATGTTGCCTGATTTTGAAAGAATATTAGGAAGAAAGATTAAAGTTTAGTAAAACATTTTTTGAAAAAGATAGAATATTTGTTAGAATAGACTAGTGGGGTATAAGAATATGGAAAACAAAAATATTGATTTCAAACAAAAATTGCTTGACCAAGTTAAAGAGTTAAGCGAAGCTGAAGATGTAACAGATTTATGGAGACAAGCAAACGCTCTAAAGAAAAAATGGCGTACTAATGAAGAAGAAGAGTCATTCTTTGAAAAAGAAATGAAGGATGAATTCGATGCTTGTTTAGATAAGATATATGCAAAAGCTGGTGTAGTATCTAAATCAGCTGAAGAAGCTAAAGCAGAAGTTATTGCGAAAGCTCAAGAATTATTAAATACAAGTAACTTTAAGAAAGCTAGCGAAAAGATGAATGAACTAATGAATGATTGGAAAGCATCTGGACGTACTGCTTCTAAAGAAAAAGATGATGAATTGTGGGAGAGTTTCAAAGAGCTTAGAAATCAATTCTATGATAAGAAAAACGAATACTTCGCTAAGTTAAAAGAAAACTTTGCTGCAAGCAAAGTTACAAAAGAAGAACTTATCGAAAAAGCTACTAAAGCTAACGAAACAGAAGACATTAAAGAGTTAAATAAGACAATGACTACTTTAATGGATGAATGGAAGAAAGCTGGTAGTGCTGGTAAGAAAGATGACGATGATTTGTGGGATAAATTCTTAGCTCAAAGACAAGTATTCTACGCTAAGCGTAAAGAATACTATGATTCAATGAAAGAAGTATATGCACAAAGAGTTGGGCAAAAGAAAGAAATCATTGCCGAAGCTAAAAGATTCTTGGCATGTAGCGAATTCACTGAAGAAGAAGTTAATGGTGTAAAAGCATTACGTGATAAATGGAAACAAGTTGGTAATGCAGGAAGAGAAAACGAAGATAAGCTTTGGGAAGAATTCAATACGATCATTAATAAATACTTCACAAATAAAAAGGAAAATATGTAATAACTAAAGGTGTCTAAGACACCTTTTTGTATAGTATACTTAATAAGAACATTAAGAAGAGGAATAAAAATGAAGGTTATTAGCACAGTAAATAGAACACGTTGTACGATTGCTTTTATTGTCTCGGTGACAATTGTGTTGGCATCGTTTTTTGGCGTTCTAATTACTATGCTTCTTCCTGGAACAAGTGCCTCATCTATTATTGGAATGAATAATTTTAGATACTTTACTATCTTGGCTAATCTTTTTATGAATGTATGCGCCATCTTATGCGTTCCGTATGAAATAGAAGGACTTAGAAAGCAAAACTATCATCTTCCTAGATGGATCGTTGATTTCTTATACTTTGGTGTTGTGAATATGGCTATCACTTTCTTTGGTTGTCTATTAGTAATCGCGCCTGTAAATGGGTTTAAAGAGACATTCTTCACAAGTAATTTGCTTTATTTACATTTGATTTGTCCAATACTGTCTTTGCTGCTATTCTTATTTATTAATATCGATCACAAGATTAAGTTAAATCGTATTTTTATTTCTATAATTCCGATAACAATATATGCGATTGTGTATTGTGTTAATGTTTTTGTGATTGGTGAAGAAAATGGTGGTTGGGTTGATCACTATCATGTGAAAGAAAATTATCCATTATGGCAAGTAATCTTAATCACGATGATTATCGGAATAATGACAGCTTCTATTTTAATGTTTATTCATAATAAACATCATTTAGGTATTAAGAAAATAAAGAATGATTATATTCGAAGTAAAGATGAATTAGATATTATAGAAGAGATAAAAAAATTGGCTAACGAAGATAGAAACAAATATTCAGAAGGTGATATAGTTATTCCAACTCATATAATTGATGCCATTAGGAAAGAGCGTGACAGTAAATATACTAGTGAAGAACTATATGGCTTGTATCTAGATTATTTTTTAGAAAGTAATCACTAGTGTTTCGCGATGTCCTAAACCTATTCGTTATTTTTTGGTATGGTAAAATAGATGTTAGAGGTAGTTTATGGACGAAATTAGAATAATCGAAGTTAAACAATCTGTTTTTGCTTCTAATGAGCTTAGGGCAAATGATTTAAGAAAAGAATTGAAGGCGAAGGGAACATTCTTGTTGAATGTCATGTCTTCACCAGGTTCAGGTAAGACCACAACATTGACTAGAATCGTTAATGAATTAAAGAAAGATTATAAGATTGCGGTTATGGAGGCTGACATTGATTCTGATGTTGATGCAAGAACAATTGCTAAGAATACCAATGTTGAAGCAATACAACTTCACACAGGTGGTATGTGCCACTTAGATGCCGATATGACTAGACAAGGTGTTGAATCATTAATTGATGA
>JAGHUL010000025.1 GCA_018064825.1 Candidatus Colivicinus equi | reverse complement strand
GCATGCAAAACGGTAAAAATAACTTGTAAAGTATTCTTACCAGATTTATGTAAACCTACTGGCATACCTCTACCAGAATCAGTAACTGTACAAGAACCATCTTTATTTAGTTCGATAATAATTTCATTGCCAAAACCGTTCAATGCTTCATCAATTGAATTGTCAACTATTTCCCATACTAGATGATGTAAACCTCTAGAATCAACCGATCCAATATACATTCCCGGCCTTTTCCTAACAGCCTCTAAACCCTCTAATATTTCGATACTATTATCATCATATTTATTTGCCATATCATTGAAATTATACCATAATTAAACTCTTAATTTTTAAAGCATATTTAAAACGAAACGAATAAAAAAAGTGATCATCCAAACAGCAAATGTCTAATGATCACTTAATTAGAAACAATAAATATAATGGCTTATTGACCCATTGTCTTCATGATTTGACGAATTTGTGCTTCACTAGGTTTTCTACCCATTTGAGCATACATTGCACGAATCATCTTTTCATTAATTGGTGGGTTTTCCTTTAATTGTTTTTCAAATGATTTTCTAGTAATAAAATAAGAAGCAACTGCGCCAATTACAGCACCAGCTAATAGATATAAAATTGAACTTAATAATCCTGACATAATAACACCTTCCTCATTTCTAATTCTATATAATTATACTATATTTGTCTAATTGCCATTAACATATATATCGCATATTTCTGCAAACGAACCTATACGCATATTAACACCATACAAACCAATTCCACTAGAAACTATGTTGTCCATCTGATTATATTTTTTATAGCCATAAGAATTATCCCAGAAAAGTTTAATTGTTAAAGTACCTGGCCATATTTGGCCATTATGAGTATGACCGTTAAGAAGTAAATCAACACCATTATTTGCATATTCATCCATAAATCTTGGTTCATGATCTAAAACAATTAAATACTTTGTATTGTCAATATCTTCTAAAGTGTCATCGATTGATTTTATAGAATTATTTTGTAAGTTAACTCTTTCGTAGTCAGGACGTCCATAGATAATGTAATTGTCTAGACATACATAATCTTCATATAAAAGTTTAATATTGCATTTATTTAGAAAATTTAACATTTCATCACTAATAATTGAATTTTTGCCATGAAACGTAAAACCTAAAAAGATATTCTCTTCTACATCGTGATTGCCAAGACAAGTATAAACACCATATTTTGAATGGATGTTATTAAAGAGTTTTATCATTTCCTCAGGTTTCTCAATTGCTAAATATTCATTGTCAAAAATATCTCCGCCAATTAAAACAATATCGGGATTTAATTCATTCAGTTTATTAACCATGTCATCTACTTCACTAAGTCCGACATTATAGCCTAGATGCAAATCACTTATAAAAGCGATGTGAAGATTATCTACTGATTTATCTGTTATTAGTTGGTATTTAGTGATGTGAATAGTATGGCCATTATATATTCCATAAGTATTCATTAATAAGGTAAAAATTATAACAAATATAAATGTATATCTTTGCGCTTTATTAAGTTTATATTTTTCTTTTAATATTTTTTTAAAAACAAACCTTGTTATTAAAGAAATTAATAAACCTAAAGCCATATATAGCATTAAGCCTAACCAATAATAACTGATTTTAGATAGGATTCTACATATATCAATACTATTAACAAAAAAAGAAAGAATTGATATAACAAAACCGCCAAAGAAAATAAAGGCGAAAAGAATAATAAATAAATTAGGATTAATAGATGTGTTATCTCTGAAATATAAATATATTCTATTTAATAGTACAAATAGAATGATTCCAACTAAAAATAAGACTATAAAACCAATCATATAGATTTCGTAATATTAATATTTGATGTAACTTTTTGATAATCGGTTATTCCTTTACCAGTATTTGGATAGAAATGAGAATATACTGCATCACAACCAAAGATAAGTAGTAACGTAACACAAATTGGAACTAAAATTTTTAAATTAGCTTTTCTTACAAAATTGTCTAATCTAGGACCAATTACATAAACAACAGCTAAACCACCTATCATAAATACAAATAGACCTTCAGCACATATTCTACCGTTAATATTTAAGAAATAACCTGAATAATCCCACCATTCAATTCCTTTGGTAAGTTCTAGATACCAATGGGTAAAGTATTCTACAAAGCCACAAAGAACAAATGCAGAAATTGCCTCTAAAGCAACATTCTTTCTAAAGCGATACAAAACCATCAAAATCATAATGCCACCAAAACCATATATCGGTAACCATGGTCCATGCATTGTTCCCCTGTTAACAAATACACCATCTTCAACTAAGTGAAGCATAACTTCCCAAGACCAGCCAATAAAGCAGAAAGTAAAGAATAATACAACAATTGACCAGATAGAGTAATGCCTTAGATAATGTGTATTTTCAAGTTTAGTTTGATCAACCTCTAAATAATTAGGATTCAAACGATTAGGATATTGCTTATGAACTAAGATATTTTTGTATTGTTCAATCATATCTTCTTGTTCGATAGCAACATTAAACTTATCTTCTTCCTCATCGTACTTGTATATTAAACCTAGATTATTTTCAATAAATCCTCTAAATCCAGTATGAATGCAATCTTTTAATTCAATTTCATCAGTCATAATATCTACTAAATCATCATAAGTTTCAACTAACGTAATAGAATCAGCATTATCAAATAAATATTTATCATTTAATAATTCAACATTTGCAACTTTATTATCAAAAGCAAGCTTTCTTAAATATGCATAATATTCAATGCAAGTAGACTCATAATATGGATTAGTAAAGAAAACATCAGATAAACCGAAAGTGATGATCTTTAATAAATACCAACCAATAAATGAAAAATCTAATTTAAAGCATTCCCACTTATGACCATCCATCATTCTTCTAGATAAGGTAATAGCATCTAATGTTTTAATATTAGGATTCTCCGCAACAATATAAGGAACTAAGAAATAAGAGTAAGATTTAATAATTCCACCTATAATAGTCAAATCCCATAAAATTTGAAAAACACTTGTTACAAATATGGTTATACAAGCTTTCGTAACTTTTTTTATTTTAAATAAGAATGTAAATGCAGATGCTTTAATGCATTCATAGTTATATGATTCAAGGAAAACACGTTTAAATGAAACTTTATACATATCTTTCAAGAATATAGATATAATAAGCATCATTAAAGCACATATAACAATTACAATATCCATAGCAACTGTTTTAGATTTTATTAATGAATTTACCATGTTAAACATTGTAATTAAGAATTGACCGCTTGTGATATTTGACACTAATCCTGATAAGACGCCACGTGCTGTACCAACTTCTATAATTCCGATATTTATTGTTTGGAAATTAGATTTAAGTTTAGAAGAAATGGTTATACTTTTAGCCAAATCTCCTTCAACCATGGATTCAAATACATCAGACATAGATAATCCCGTAGAAGTGTAATTAGTGTCTTCGCTTACAGAATAATCTTTTGTATTCAAATAAGATAATGTATCGCCATAATCAGAACCTAAAATAGTTGCAATTAAACATGCAATAACAAAAATAGCATAATGTTTCTTAAACTTACTCTTTGCATTTTTCTTAGCTAATTTACGATCAAACATATCTTACTTCTCCAAAAATAAAGACCCAGCAAGTTGGAAATTTCCCTCTTCCAAACGAGGTGGGCCATCTATATGTACCTTTAGGATTCCTACTTAAAGGCTTTCAACACCAGTACATAACACGATTAGTCCGATAATATAGTGTAGGAATTTCATTAATCTTGCTAGGCTTTTTAATTATATACTATTGAACAAAAGGTTCAAATAAATTACGATATATTTTCTTAACTTTATTAATCTGCTTTTCAGTTGGTGGATCATCAAAATCTAGGTCACCATTTATCTTATATGGCAAAGATACATAGCTTCCATAGAACTCGCCATTTATGATTGTAAAAACATGAGGAGTCATTAAAACTTTCTTATCATTTTCGTCTTTCTCTAGAATAGGTTCTAAAAACTTAGTTAAGCGACGAATATTGGTATTATCTCCAATAATTAAATCTTCATCATTTAAAGCATCAATATAGTAGATGGTAACACCCATTTCTAGGCCAACTTCGTTAAGGTATTTGATAACTTTATTACAGAAAGGACAAGTTCCATATCCTAAATAGAAAATTCCAGAACTATCTTTTGCATAACAATTATATAATTCACTAGTCTTTACACGCTTAAAGCAATGATCGGTTGATGTTAAATCATCATATACTGACATATCTACATCTTCAGCAACTACATCATAGGTATAATTGACTTTTGGTGCTTTAGAACAGGAACAAAGCAATAATAAAAAGATAATCGTTACAATAATTTTTTTCATTATAGTACGATTACCTCAATACTATTAAATCTATCTTCAATGATTTTTTTAGAATCTAAATCATTTGATAAGCTAGTAGCCAAACTAGCAGCATTAGCATACTTAAACGTTTCATAACTGCTAGCGCCTCTTAAACTGCTATATAAGAAACCAGCAACCATAGAATCTGAACTACCTGTAGAATTAACTAAACTATTTTCTATCGTTTCACATTTATAACAATGTTCTTCAGTAAATAGATATGAAGGTTTATGAGCATTAGAGTACATAACATTCTTAATACCCTTCTTTACAAAATCCTTACAAGTAGTAACAATATCTTTTCCATCAGTAAAGTAATTATCGTTTAGTTTAATCATGAAACAATTAATATCTAAACATCTATCTATGATTGAAGCATCACTGTCTAAAACGATTTTGACACCATCTTCATATAATTCGTGAACTAAATTAACAATGTCATCTTCAATTTCATCTTGAACAGAACCACTTAAAACAAAAATATCATCATTGTATATATTTAGCGTTCTCTTCTTAAACTTTTCAAATTCTTCTTTTGTTATAAATGGACCTTTAGCATTTAAACTTGTCTCATATTTATCATCCATTATTTTCACATTGATACGTGTATTTTCTTTGATAGTAGTAAATAATGGTTGAATATTAGGATAATTAGAAATAAAACTTAAATAGTAATCCTTAGTAAAACCACCAATAAAACCTAAACATACACTAGGAATGTGGAAATTATTAAGCATAATAGACACATTAACACCTTTGCCGCCAGCTTCATACATTTCTAAATCACTACGATTATTTTGGCCTAATGAAAGTGCACTAGTGAATGTAATATAATAGTCTAAGGAAGGGTTTGTTGTACATGTATAAATCATATACAATTATTATATAACAAGTATGCAGATTTCTAAACTTATTGATGGATATCGCGGTAAAGATATCGAAATTAAAAATATTAAAGTTAATTCTAAATTGGTAGAACCAGGTGATCTTTTCATTTGCATAAAAGGAACTAGAATAGATTCTCACGATTTAATCAAAGAAGCAATCGACAATGGCGCTGTTTTTGCGATTACTAGTAAATTCATGAGAATTCCAATTCCTTATAAACAAGTTAGAAATACAGTAGAATATTCTATCGAACTATATAAAAGATTCTATGGCAATCCTCAAGATAAACTTAAATTATATGGCGTTACTGGAACAGATGGAAAAACAACAGTTACAACCATAATTCAACAATTATTAGGAAATGATGTATGTGGTTATATAGGCACAAATGGCTATTCTTGTAAAAACTATGGGAATAATAATCATGTCAATACTACCCCTGCACCAGATGAAATGTATCGTATCTTAAACGAATTCGTTAAACACGACTGTAAAGCTGCTGCAATTGAAGCAAGTTCTGAAGGTTTTTACTATGGACGATTAGATGGTATGTATTTTAATTATGGGATCGTTACCAATGTTACATCTGATCATTTAAATACACATAAGTCGCTAAAGAATTATATCGAGTGTAAAAAAAGGATATTAGCTCAATCAGATATTCAAATCTTAAATTCTAGTGATATCCATTACAAAGAATTTGCGAAAGAGGCAAATGATTACTATACATACGGATATTTACCAGATGATAATTTATACATTAAAGATTATCAATTAAGAGATAATATGACTTGTATTAATTTCGTTATTGATGATATTAAATATTTCTTGACAACTTCTCTACTAGGAAAATTTAATGTTGAAAACCTATGTGCAGCTATCCTTACACTAGTAGCAGATGGCTATGACGTAAATGATTTAATAGTTAAAGCTAAAAATATTCAAATTCCTGGAAGAATCAATTTCATAGATAAGGGACAACCATTCCGTTGCCTACTTGACTATGCACATACAGCTAATGGCTTAAAGAGTTTATTCGAATACACAAAGAAATTAAATGTGAATCGTTCTATTGTAGTCTTTGGAAAACCTGGCGAAAGAGACAAAGAATCTCGATACGAAATCGGCAAGATATTAGAAGAATATAACGATGTAATTATATTAACTTCACAAGACGCACGAAGTGAGTCAGTAGAAGATATAAACAAAGATATTAAAAAAGATATTACAATGCCATATAAATTCATTGAAATTAAAGATCGCAAAGAAGCGATTAAACATGCAATGGAAATAGCTGAAACAAATGATATCGTTATGGTTTTAGGAAAAGGTATTGAGAACAAACTGAATATAAATGGCAAATTGATTGATCATAATGATTTAGAAGAGATAAATAGGATTTTAGATAATATGAATAATAAACAAGAAATAGTAAAAGCAGATAAAGTATACAAAAATGCAAAAGTATATTCTATTTCTTTCGATGATAAAGAAACAAGAGCTGAAGCAATTGCTATCAAAGACGATAAAATAGTCTTTATTGGTTCTGATGCAGAAGCTAATGAATATATTGATGATAAAACCGAAGTCATCGATTGTAATGGTGGCAGTTTATTACCTGGTTTTGGTGATGCACACATGCATTTTGCAGGTTCAGTAAGAAGATTTGAATCTGTAGATTTATTTGGTTTAGTTGACAATCCACACACGCAAACTCCTGACGAAATAATTGCTATTATTCAAGATAAATTAAAGAAATTTGCTGATGAACATCCAGAACAACCTGTACTTCATGGTTGTGGATGGGATAAGTATTGGTTCCAAGGCCAACTGCAAGATATCGTAAGAAACTTTACTAAGCATGATATAGATGCTGTTGTTAGTGATAGACCAGTCTTATTAGATTCAAACTGTGGCCATATCTGCTTGTTGAACTCAAAGGCTCTTGAACTTGCAGGTATAGATGCTAATACACCTGATCCTTCTTCAGGATTAATTAGAAGAGAAGAAAACAATGAACCAGATGGTTTCATTGAAGAACCTGCTGTAATAATGCAAGTTTTAGCAAAAATACCTAATTCAAACTTCTCAGGTGAATCTATCAGAGAAGGAATGATAAAAGCCCAAGAAATGTTTGCATCTCTAGGATATACTTATATATCTGATTGTTTAGCTTTACCACCTTATTATGATGCATTAAGACAAATGGCATTAGATAACGAGCTAAAGATGCGTGTTGATTGTGTATTCAGTTTTAATGATGCTACAAGCGAAGAAAATTTAAGATATGCAATTGAAAATAAAGACACATACAACATCGGTGATATATTGAAGAATGATACAGCGAAATACTTTGTAGATGGTGAATTTGCAATGTTTGAACCATATGAAGATGTATATTGTGATCGAGAACATTTGCCTCGTGGATATAATGGACCTATCTTATGGGATAAAGAAAACCTTAAAAAATCAATGCAAGATGTTCAAGATGCTGGTTTTAACATTCATATTCATGCCATGGGAGATTATGCAATCAAATATTCTATTGATTGTTTAGAGAATGCTAAAAAATATGATAAAACAGGCAATTTAAGAAATATCATTGCTCACTGCTCATTTGTAAAATTAGAAGATAAGAAACGCATGGGAGAAAACGGTATTATTGCTTCAATTCAACCTAAATGGTCATTTGAAAATAACTCTAATTCTACAGATGTTGTATTGCAAGTCGGTAAAAATAGACATGCCCATGTATATCCAAATCAAAGCTTAATGGATAACAACGTTATTTGTGCATATGGTTCTGACTACCCTGTTGATTTACCTAATGCATTAAATGATATTCAAATGGCAATGACAAGAAAGAGTACTAGACATTGCAATTTCTATGAATTATATAAAGACATGGAACCAGATATCAAAGAAGAATGTGTAACATTAAAGGAAGCTATCAAAGCTCATACAATAAATGTCGCATATCAATTCCATCGCGAAGATTTAACTGGTTCATTAGAAGTTGGCAAATCTGCAGATTTCGTCATCTTAGATAGCGACATAGAAAAAACACCGGCCAACAAGATTATTGATTTAACAATTGTTGAAACGGTGTTTAAAGGAAATACTACTTATAAGAAATAACTATCTTTGAATTGCTTCAAACATAGTTGCTAAGCTATCAACTATCTTAGCGTGAATTGGATTTACATCTTCAACTTTCAAAGTCTTAGTTTGATCCTCGTAAGTAATAGATAATGAAATAGATTTATATCCTTCATCAATATGCTCGCCTTTGTAGACATCAAATACAGAGGCGTTTTTAATTAACTTACCACCAACTTTTTGAATTGTCTTAATTAAATCAATTGCATTAACATCATCTTTGACTACAAGGCTTATATCTCTTGATACTGAAGGATATTTTGAAAGAACAGGTGCTTTTACCTTTGAAGGTTTTGATTGAGCAAACTCATCTAAAATAAGCTCTGCATAATAGGTATCATCTAACTTGCGATTCTTTGCATATGCAGGATGTACCTTACCAAATATACCAACAACCTTGTTATTCATCTTAATTAAAGCTGATTGATATGGATGGAAATGAACAGTATCTAAAGTATTTTCTACAATTTGAACTCTACCTAATTCAAAACCTAATTTACTCATTATCTCAACTAAAATACCTTTTAATACATAGAAATCAGTTTTGATATCCAAATGTTTAACAGTATCTTTAACTAAAGATCCATTCATGACGATACCAAGTCTTTCTTGATCTATATCTTTCGCATATACTCTAGATATTTCAAATAAATTAATATTTTCATTATTATGATCAAGATTATAACTTAAAGCTTCTAATAACGAATTAAAGATAGAAGTACGAATATATTTACGTTCATCAGA
>JAGHUL010000120.1 GCA_018064825.1 Candidatus Colivicinus equi | reverse complement strand
ACATAGTCAAACTTGATTCCCTTATCAAGAAAGAAATCTAAAACACCAGCAGTAAATATGCCTCTAAGTCCACCACCCTCAAGTACTAAACCTATCTTTTTCATACACTACTATTTTATCATGAGACCCCTATTAAAAAGCTAACAACCTCAGTCATTAGCTTCTTCTTCATTTACTACTTCTTCAACAACTTCAGGAATAGTTTCTTCTTCTTTCTTTTCTTCTTCAACTATTTCTTGTTCAGTTGGTTCCTCTTCTTTTATTTCTTCAACTACTTCTTCTGTAGGTGTTTCTTCTTCTACTATAGGAATATCATCAGTTGTTATTGGTTCCCATTTAGCATAAAAGTCTCTACTAAAATGTTTCCAGCCTTCAAACGATGTAACAGGATCAAAGGAAAAATCATTAGTAGTGTACCATCCTTTAAACGTACATCCTTCTTTAGATACATTTGTTGGAAGAATAACCAAATCTTCTACAGTATAAAATTGTTCATATGTTTTGCCAGATTCTACTTCTTTAATACCCTCACAACTTAGTAGTCCACCATCAGTATGATATGTTACAGTATGTTCTTTTAATACTGTTTCTACTTCAAATGTTAATGTATCTTTATAGTTTCCTGCATAAACTGCTGATGAATTGATATTAATATTAAATGTTTTACTAAATTTGTTATCAGTTAGTGAAGTCTTATATTCAATATAGTCATCCTCAGTTGTGATTTCTTGATCATCTGGAGTTGAAGATGATAGTCCATATGATAATTCTACATTTTCATCACTTATCAACTTGAAACCATTATTAGAAGAAATATTAATGATGAAAGAAGAGAAACCATCAGGACTATAACCACCTTCAATAGTAAAGGAAGGATTGTCTCCTTTAACTTGTACTGTAGCTGGTATTGTGAATTCATATACTCTAGGATCATTACCACCTTTAGCACTTATCTCTCTTATATTAATCAAAGACAAAGATATAAGAAGAACTAGAGTAGTAGATAATAATTTAGTAATAAAAGTTTTCATAATGATACTATTACTTCTTATCTCCTTTCTTTGAATATAGATATGTTAATGATAATGATACTAATAAGAATAGACATAAAGATAATCTAATAACAGGGTTATTAGTTATAGGCATATCTATATAATCAATACCTGTTTGGATAGGTACATATGGATCTGGGTGATGTTTCTTACGATAAGACAAAGCAAAGTTAGTTAAATCATTAAATAAATAAGTATCAAGGCTTATTTGATGATTACTATTAGCTTTATCACTATATAAGGTAACAACATTACCTTGTTTATCTATTGCATAGATCGTATAGATTCTATTAGAAGCATAATCTTCTTCAGAAATAGTTAAAGTTATTGTAATAGGATTATGTAACTCTCCTTTTGTAATATCTTCAGTTACATCTACTAATGATATATCTAGATAGTTAAGTAATAGGTTCTTATCTTTACTTATAGCGTTATCTAGTAGTTCTTTATTAGGATCTTTAATATCTGTAGTATTCTTTATTGTTAAAACAAAATACAATGATTCACCTTGTGATAATAGATATCTTTCTTCATCATTTAAGTCTCTATCATCTATTAAGGCATCTATATTAGCTTTATAGTCACTATTATCTTCATCATAAGTAATGAATATATTAGCGTCTTTAGGATCTAGATACTTAGCATATAGTGTTAAGTGTTCACTAGCTATTGTATTTTCTTTTAATAATGTAGTTTCATCATCTAAATCTATATACCAACCTACAAAGACTTTACCTTCTATTCTAGGTACATCTTCTATATGTAAATCTATTGGTTCTCCTACTGATATATCATCAAAGAATAGTTCTGTTTCTTTATCAATACCGATATAAGAAATATGAGCCTTAACTTCATAAGTTATTCTTGTTTCTTTTGTGTCATCAGAAAAAATAGCTATTGGTTGTAGCATGATTAATAAGGTTATTAATAATGTAAATAACTTCTTAGTGTTAAGACTCATATTGTATTAATTAATTATTTGATTAAATGCATAAAGGAATATCTATTAGACTAATAGATATTCTTTTTGTGGTTATTATTCTGGTGTTACTATACTAGCAGTAAAAGTTAATGTATCTTCATAGATACCTGCAGCACTAGGAGCTGTAGTGTTCCAAGCAAAGACACCTTCTACTGATTTAGCGTTAGTTAAGGTAGTAGACAATACTATATCATCATTTGCCCATACTTTATTTGTGTCTTTTCCTTCCACAAATACAGGACCAGTTAATGTATATGCTTGTTGCTTAGTGTCTGTATACTTTAGTTTCCAAGTATTTGTAGAAGATACTGTAATATTTAAAGTATTGCCTTCTATAAGGTTACATTCAGTAACAGATACAGTAATACCTTTGCCTACTACAGCTGTTTCTATCTCAGAAGAAATAGTCCAAGTATATGTATCTCCTACTTCGTATTTGATTTTTGTTGTAGCTGTAGTTACTCCATCACTATCTGTATCATCTTCTGGATACTTAATAGTTGTAGGTTCTTCTTCAGCGCTTATATTTACTCCTACTACTAGGAATAAACATAATACTGATAGTAATATTGTTAGTAGTTTTTTCATATTTATTACCTTTATTATTTATATTTAAATTATGTTTTAGAATGATCTAAATGGAACCACAACTGCCTCATAATTCAAAACTGTTGTCCAATAGCCAGAATTTTTACTATAATAGACAGCTGCACCAGGTTGATTCTGACTTGAAGTTGCAATATAACCTTCATTTTGTAATAACTCGGTTAATGTTCCTTGATCATATAATTCTTTACATTCCAAATAAGAGCCGATATACCAATCGTTAAGGCCGTTTATTCCTTCTCCCTCGTTTGCTTTTTTCATCCAAGCAAACAATGTATCGTTTCCATCGTTATCATCTAATAACTTCTCGAAATTGCATGCAAGTGCCGTATTAGATTTACCAAGGCCGATTGCATTTCTACCTACCAAAATATCTATGCTATAATCAGTTGGTCCTAATTTTAATTTATCGCTTTTAATTATATTTCCGTTTTCATCCTCAGCATATACAAAGAATCTATCTTTCGTATTGTCGCCGTATATTACATAGCTGTATGCTTTATCTAAATCTGCTATGTTTGTTACTTTTTTTGAAACTTCATCGATCTTTGGAACATAGTTTATCAACTTGTTGTCTTTGTCATAGAATTTGTAAGTTACGCCTTCTTCTTCTACGCCTGTATCATAAAAAATCTTCCCGCCTACAAGTCCTGACTTGAAATCTAGTTCTTTAATTTCGGCAGTAAATGTCAAAGTATCTTGGAATAAACCAGCTAATGTAGGAGCGCCTTCTAGCCAACTAAAAATACCAATTTGCTTTGCAGGTGCATTCGTCTTTAATACTACAGTTTCGTTATTATCTTTCCATATTTCGTTTGCGTCTGTAGAAGTACCTTTAATTTGATACTTAGCTTCTCTGCCTTTAGCAGCCACCATCTTATAAATATCATCAGCTGCATTTTCTGAATCAACAGTAATACTTAACATATTGTTAGCATTAAGATTTATATCTTTTACTTCAACATTAACTTCTGTATCATTTGCTTCCTTAGGTACATTTTCATTAACCCAAATACTGCCGTTTGTAACATCTTTTCCAATATTGTTAGTGATAGTCCACTCATATTCTTCGCCTACAGAGTATTTTAATGTTACTGATTTTTGATCTGGTTCTGTTGTAAAAGGAATGTATACTGATACTGCCTGTTGCTTTTTTTCTGCTAAAGGAGCTGCTTCGTATTTGCCCCCGCCTTCAATTAAATCGTCAATTGACTTAGCCAGTTTTGGAGTATCCTTGCCATTCACATTAATGTATACACTAGTTTCATCTAAAAAGTAACCATCGGTAGGAATTAAAGAAACAACAAAATAATAGTTTGTACCATATGCCAGTGAACCGTCATGCACTATATATTTACTAAGTTCTTCTCTATCTTTTACTTTTTCAAACTCATCAGCATACAAATAGAAACATGAAGTTTTATCTCTATCTAATCCGCTTTCTTCATGATAATCTTCATCCTTATAGTGACATTTGTATTTCAATCTATCAAACGTTGATAGTGAATATGTGGCATGAGTATCCACGCCAAACACATCAACCTCGTCAATAGCAATCGTTTCATCTTTCCCTATAATGGTTGCTTCCGTAGATGCAGCACTTACATTTACTCCTACAATAGAGAATAAACACAGTACTGATAATAAAATGGTTAATAGTTTTTTCATGTTTTTCTCCTTTACATCACTTATATTTATTGCGAACTGCTATATTAGAATGACCTAAAAAGCACTACTCCATATTGACTCGCTCTATCTTTGCCACCTCGTCCTGTGGTTGAGCCTTTCATGTACGCACTTGAAGTACCTTGAGTATAGTTTGATGAATAAATGAAGTCATATTCATATGGTAAATTTTTTAAAAGACTATTTATATTTATCATTTCTTCGGTTCCAGGAATATACCAGTCATCATAACCATTCTTTTTATTGTCGTTTGCGTTTTTTAATACTGTCCATATCGTATTGTTTCCGCCTTTTGAATCTATATATATATCTTTATCATTATTATCTACTGTCACAATTCTCGTGGCTTCTTTACCATTATTTTGTGGGTAGTCATTATAAGAATTTGGATTTAATAGTTTTCCATTTGCACCCCATTCGACGTTATTTACAAAGCAAATATTGCCAGTTGGTGTGCCATCTTCAGTAGCTATTATTCTTACAGAATTGCCTGAAGGGTTGTCTCCTTCGATATAGTAATACTCAATTTCGTTGTCTATTAGAGTTTGTACTTTGCAAGATCTAAAGTTATCTTTAGTGACTGTTATTTTTTCTTCGCCTTTGGCATTATAGAAATGATAAATAGTATTTCCAACATAGATATAATGATCATCTATTTCTACTTCCTCATATGTGTCATAGAAATTTACACCGACTATTATTCCGCCGCCAATCCTACTAAGTTCATTTATTTCGGCAGTAAATGTCAAAGTATCCTTGTATGTACCAGCAAGGCCAGGTATGCCATCATCTCCCCATTCAAAGAAACCAGTGGATTTTGCACCCGTGCCATCATCTTTGCCCATTACTGTGATAAGGTTTGGATTAGCTTCCCATGTTTTTGTATCATCTAATTCGCTAACAATCTTATATGAAGCGCATCTGTTTGCTGCTTTAGCATCTTCAAACTTTTCTATAGCTTGATCACACATGTTCCAATCATTTGTTGATTCAACACTAACATCTAGTTTGTGTAATAAGTCTAATGTCCAATTATTAACTTCAACATTAATCTGAACTTTGCCATCAGAATTTTTTTGATTGCCAACGTTTAATAGCTTGTTCACAATATCAATTTCTGTATTACCATCAACACTATCAGCAACAGTTGCTGTGATAGTCCATTCATATGATTCAGGAATAGTGTAGATTAAATCTGTTTGCTTAGTTTTTTCGTTTGCTACGAATTCAATATAATATCTAGCGTTATCCACTCCATTTTTTATGGATTCAAGTTCCGTATCTGGCCATATTGAATTCATGTCGTTTGCTTTTTGACCATTTATTTTTACCAACAAATCACTTGAAGGATAGTATTCATATTTATTTCCTTCTCCATAAAATATTTCATTAGCGCAGACAGAAAGATAATATCTTGTACCTTTTTCAAAAATATAGCTTGGATCCATTATTTCAGAATCCATTACATCTTGTTCAGTTGTAACTTTATCAAATTCGTCAGCTAAAAAATATGAATATGCTCTTTTTCTTCCAAGAGCAACTTCTTCACCATCAATGAAACATTTAATTTGACTCGTAATAGTTTCGCCGGCTCCTGTATTCAATCCTGTAAAATTGATTTCGTTAGCTAATTTTGTGGCATAAAAACAATAAGTTGCTAAATACTGTGAGCCATCTACTTCGCTATCATGTAGTTCATATACTATTTCGCCACCCTCGCCAACAATTTTTTCATAATGCTGACACCAACAAACAGAAAATAAATGGCAATAATAATCGTTATCAATAAAATCAGGCATTGAATCAGTAGCGAAAATAACTGCATATTCTTTACCATATACTAAGGTATCCCCTGGATTTAATAACGTATATGTAGATGTTTCGCTATTTACTTCAGCATAGCAATAATTTGCCATAACATCGTCATTGAAAAGATCGCCATAATTCAACTCTCGTTCTTCGGTTCCAGTTCCTTCTTTTGAAGGACGTAGTGTTTTTACACTAGGTGTCTTTCCTGCAAAAACTTCAAGATATGAAATTTGGCCCATAATCATAGGACTTTTTGCAGCACTTACATTTACCCCTACAATAGAGAACAAACATAGTACTGATAATAAAGACGCTAATAGTTTTTTAAGCATAAATTATCCCCTCCTTAATTATTTAGCGTATAGTTTTATCTTTACTTTGCCATTGTTACAAGCAGTAGCTTTATCTGACTTGTATGGTTGTATGAAGACATAAGCAT
>JAGHUL010000087.1 GCA_018064825.1 Candidatus Colivicinus equi | reverse complement strand
GAATATAACATAGATGAATTAACGGACAAGAAGAACAATGATGTTACCAGTATTTTGTGGACGGGAAGATTAATTGATTGGAAACATCCTGAACTAGCTATAAAGTTAGCAAAAAGACTAAAAGATAACAATTATAGTTTCAAATTGAATATCATCGGTCAAGGCGACATGGAAGATGAAATTAATAAAATGATAATTGATAACAATCTTTCTTATTGTGTTAATATGCTTGGTTCTATGCCTCCAGAAGAAGTAAGAAAATTTATGGAACGAGCTAACATTTTCTTGTTTACAAGTGATAAACAAGAAGGTTGGGGAGCTGTATTAAATGAAGCAATGAATTCAGGATGTGCTTGTGTCGCAAGCCACGCCATAGGTTCCGCATGTTTTTTGATTAAACGTAATCAAAATGGTTTGATATATAAAGATGGTGATTTTGAAGATTTATATAAGCAAGTCGAATCAATCATAGACGATAAAGACAAACAAAAAGAATTAGGAATAAATGCATACAAAACAATCGCAGAGACATGGAATGCTAAAGTAGCAGCTGAAAGATTTTTAGTATTAGCTAATGAGTTAGAAAAAGGCAACGATACGCCATTTTCTGAAGGCCCATGTAGTAAAGCTGTTCCTATCAAGGATGAAGATATGTATGCGAGTTTGGTAAAATAGTTAAGATGATAAAAATAATAAAAAAGTTGTTTTCAAATAAATTTCTAGGTAATACAAGCTGGTTAATCTTTGGTAAGGTTGCCCAAATGTTTATCTCTTTTATCATTTCGATGATAACAGCGAGATACTTGGGTCCTTCTAATTATGGCGTTATCAACTACGTTAATTCTTATATTTCTTTTTTCACTGCAGTATGTAATCTAGGATTAAATAGTGTAATTGTTAAAGAACTAATTGATAGGCCTGATAGTCAAGGCGAGACTATGGGTACTGTTATTGGATTAAGAGTAATTTCATCTATTTTATCAATAGTATCAATCTTATCTTGTATTGGCATAATATTTGAAAATAACGCCGTATATATGACGGTCGCAGTTCTTCAATCATTAATTTTATTCTTCAATGCATTTGAGATGATTGAATATTGGTATCAATCTAAATTGATGTCAAAGAGATCAGCTATCATAGGCATCATCGCTTATCTATGTATGTCAATCTATAGAGTGTTCATCTTAGTAATGCAAAAAAGTGTTGAATGGTTTGCTTTTGCGACGACTTTAGATAATGCAGTAGTAGCTATCTTGCTTCTAATTTGTTACAAGAAAGATGATGGTCCTAAATTTAAGTTTAGTAGTAAACTAGCTAAAGAAATATTAAAGAAATCAATTCACTTTATGTGGTCAAGTTTAATGGTTGCCGCATACAGTGAAATGAATAAAATCTTATTAGGAACATTAATAGATGATACATCAGTTGGTTACTATTCAGCTGCTTTATCTTTATGTAATACTTGGCCATTCATATTAAAGGCTATTATTGATTCCGCAAAACCTGTAATTATTGGATACCATAACACTGATTACAATTTGTACATAAAACGTCTAAGACAATTGTATGCAACAATCTTCTATGCAGGCGCTGCAGTTGCAACCATCTTTACTTTAGGTGCGCCATTAATCATTGGTATTATATATGGCAAAGACTATAGCGCATCTGTTATGCCATTAAGAATTATTAGCTGGTATACAAGTTTCTCATATTTAGGTGTTGCTAGATCTACTTGGATGATATGTGAAGGTAATCAAAAGTTTGAAAAAGTTTTAGCTACATGTGGCGCTATTTCTAATTTAATTATGGATGTTTTGTTTATACCAAGATTTGGTGCTGTTGGTGCAGCTATCGCAACACTGATGACACAAGTTTTAACTAATTTCTTAATTCCGCTATGCTTTAGACAAACTAGAGGAAATAGTATTTTGATTTGGGAAGCAATATGTTTAAAAGAAGTTATTCCAACTAAGGAAGAAATAAAGAGTTTAATTTCTGATGAAAATAATTGAGATTAATGGTACTAATTATGCCAGCACAGGGAATATCGCAATCAATATAGCTAAGGCCGCAAGAAAAAAGGGTCACAAAGTTTTCACATGCTGTAAGAAATCAAAAAAATCACTGGAATTTGAAAACGAAAATCAAATATACATTGGTACAAGAATCGAAAGAGTAATTAGCGAAAAAATAGGTGAGATTACTGGATATAAAGACTCGTTCAATATATTAGGAACTTGGATGTTTAT
>JAGHUL010000047.1 GCA_018064825.1 Candidatus Colivicinus equi | reverse complement strand
CCTCATTTTGAGATGACGTCAAATTATAACTAAATCCATATTCAAATGAATCAGGACTAATATCATATTGAACATCTTCCACATCTTCATCTAAAAGAACTCGCTTAAATTTAATGCATTTACGGCAATAATAGCCACGATGCCCTTTATAAAAATATGTTGGATCTTTGTTGCCACATCTTTTACATTCCATTGTTGTCCCTATATATATTTATTCTTGAGAAAAATCGAAATTCTTAAAAAATATACTAAAATATTGATATATGAATACATTGCCTGATCTTTATAAACAAAATATGGAACATCAATTAAAAGATGATTATCAAAATTATCTTGCTTGTTTTGACAATCCTAGAGTTTATGGCCTTCGAGTAAATACATTAAAGATATCGGTTAAAGATTTTTTAGCTATAAATCCTTTTAACTTGACACCAATACCTTGGACAAAAGATGGCTTTTATTATACTGATAAAGATCAACCTTCGAAGCACCCATATTACTATGCTGGTCTATATTATCTTCAAGAGCCAAGCGCAATGTTACCTGCTGAAGTATTGCCTATCGAAGAAAACGATATCGTCTTAGATGCTTGTGCCGCTCCTGGTGGAAAATCTACTAAACTTGCATGTAAGTTGAATAATACTGGTTCGTTATTTTCTAACGATATATCCGTATCTCGTTGCCAAGCTCTTCTTAAAAATATCGAAAACTTCGGCATCAAAAATAGTTATGTAATATCTAACAATATAAACCGTTTAGTTGACTATTTCCCCAATTACTTTGACAAGATTTTAATTGATGCGCCTTGTTCTGGCGAAGGCATGTTTAGAAAAGAGCCTAGTTTAATCAAGTCGTGGACGGAAAAAGGCAACGAATACTATGCTCCTATTCAGAAACAAATATTAGATGATGCTATCAAAATGTTGAAAGATGGCGGAAAGCTTGTATACAGTACTTGCACATTCTCAGAAAAAGAAGATGAAGAAGTTATTGAATACATTCTTGATAAATATCCATCACTTAAAGTATTGCCTATTAATATGTGCCAAGGTTTCACTAACGGTTTAACGGCAAACACGAAGAATTGTGTAAGATTATATCCACACAAAATTAAAGGTGAAGGTCATTTTGTTTGTCTATTACAAAAAGGCGTATGTAACAAGCCAAAAGAAACGAGTAAACAAATAGTCCAATGCAAAGAGCCATTTATCCAACAAACAAAAATGGTATTCAATAAAGGTAAATTTGTTCAAAGAGACAATCGCTTATATTTTGAACCAAACGTTAACGTTGACTTAAAAGGATTAAGAATATTAAGATCAGGTTTGTTATTAGGCGAATACAAACACGACAAATTCGAACCTTCAATTTCCTTAGCATTAGCACTAAAGAAAGAAGAATATAATAACATCATCAATTTTAATCTCGATGATTTACGCGTATACAAATATTTGAAATGCGAAACATTAGATGTGAAAGACAAACATGTCGAAGGATATGTTCTAGTATGTGTTGATAATTATCCTTTAGGATTTGGCTTAGTAAAAAAAGGAATACTTAAGAATAAGTATCCCGCTAATTATCGATATCAATAATCTTTAATTACTAATTGTTTATACGGCAATTTAATCTTTTTCTTTTTTAGTTCTTCAACAATCAACAACTGAAGTTGTTTTTGAACATCCCAGAATTTCAACGGTTTTGTTTCTATTCTAACCGATACAGTAGCAACGTTATAATCTAACGAATCGACACCACTTACTACTGGCCTATTCTCAGTCAAAATATCTTTATTATCATCATAATATTTATCAACGACATTTTGAATAATATCAATAACTTTTCTTATATCGTTTTCATATGAAATAGGAATGCCGACAACGGCTAGATTATTGCATCTTGAATAATTAACAACATCTTCTATAGAACCATTTGGAATGATTACCTTTTTGCCAGCACAATCTAAATAAGTAACTCTTAAAGCAATTGACTTAACTGTTCCTTCATAATCATTTATCTTAATATAATCGCCTACATAGAATTGTCTTTCAAATAGAAGAAACAAACCCGCAATCATATCTTTTACTATTGATTGGGCACCTAACGAAATAACTAAGCCGCCAATTCCTGCTGCAACCATTGCGCTAGAAACTTGATCACCTAAGCCTAATACTTTTAAGCATAAGATAATGGCAATTAAATAAATGAAATAACGGTTTGCGCTATGAGTAACTGTCATTGAAGTTTTGATTTTTTGTGTCTTAGTCTTATCTTCTAATTTCTCGGCTTTTTTCATAGTTGCGCCAGTAATCTTAGAAATAATATTTACAACAAATTTCGCAATCATAAAAATTGCGATAATGATTGCTAAATCAAAACCAATCGTGATTAGACCTTCAAGAACTCTTTCCCATTCACTTACGATAATATCCATAGTTTTATTATATAAGAAAAGCACTCCGATATGGAGTGCTTTAACGTAATTGTAATAAGATTAACGTTTAGAGAATTGAGGAGCACGTCTAGCACCCTTCAAACCATACTTCTTACGTTCTTTACTACGAGAATCACGTGTTAAGAAACCTGCTTTCTTCAATGCTGGTCTGAAGTCTTCGCCAACTTCTAGTAATGCTCTAGAGATACCGTGTCTCATAGCATAAGCTTGACCAGTTAATCCACCACCGTAAACATTGATAACAATGTCATATTGGCCTTCTGTTTGAGTCAATACTAGTGGAGATTTTACAACCATTCTAAGTATTTCTTGTGGTAAGTATTCTTCGAGAGTCTTTTCACCAATAGTGAATTTGCCAGTACCAGGTGTTAAATAAACACGAGCTACTGAAGATTTACGTCTTCCTGTTCCAAGGTAAGTTACATTTGTTTTCTTTTTAGGCATAGCTTACTCCTTACTTAAGCTCGATTGGCTTTTGAGCTGCATGAGGATGCTCAGCACCTTCGTAAACATATAGATGACCTCTAATTTGATCACCTAATTTGTTATGTGGAAGCATACCTTTAACTGCTTTTTCCACTAACTCTACAGGATGCTCTCTCTTCATCTCACCGATACTTTTTGTTTTTAGACCGCCTGGATACATTGAATGGTGGTAGTAGAATTTCTTTTCTTCTTGGTCACCTGTATAAGTAACCTTTGCTGCATTGATTATGATTACATAATCGCCACAGTCAACGTTTGGTGTGAATGTTGGCTTGTTTTTTCCTCTTAAGATAGTCGCACATTGTGTAGCTAATCTACCAAGAGTCTTTCCACTTGCGTCAACAACATACCAGTCTTTTTTAACTTCTGCTGGTTTCAGCATAGTTGTTTGTCTCATATTTTTCTCCTTTGAGTTTCCGGGGCTCAATCAAAAAATAAGGCACTTATTATTGTATGGTATTTTATTACTATTTTCAATAAAAAGTGCCTATTTTGATATATTTTGCGTTATTTACCGAACATATGCTTTGATATATTTTATTTCACCATCTATTGGCTTGATAATATATTCTCCAACACTAGCCGGAATAATAAATGTTTCGGCATAATGGACAACGAATGGATCAAATTCATTATTGATACTTTCAACAACAGCACTATTGCCATCTACGAGATTAAATACATTTACTGTGTCATTAGTTTTATGCTTAACTTTATTCTTAGAAGTATATACGTGCGTTTCAATAAACTCGAGATCATGTAGACCTGTTTTTACTTCCTTGTATTCTTCATCATCACGAAGTGTTTCAAAGTGATTTACTAAATTGTCCTTAACCCAATTTGTTGTTCTAGAATAATCAATAACTTTTTCACCGTCTTCAATATGAATAGGACGTGGTCTTCCATCTAAGCCGAGGCGATCCCAATCCCACAATTTAAATGTAAAAATGTATGGAGTTGCGCTTATTTCTAAAACCATCGTGTTATAACTCGAACAATGTATGGTTCCTGCTGGAATTAAGAAATGATCGTGTTTTTTTGCATGAAAACGATTGATGTATTTTTCATGATCAAATTTATTTGTTTTTTGCGCTTGCTTCAAAGCGTCAATAAATTCTCTAGGGTTAACACCTTCTTTAAGACCTAGGAATACTCCACCATCTTCTTTTGCATCTAAGATATAATATGATTCATCTTGGGTATAAGGCATACCAAATTTATCATGAATATATTTAGTAGTTGGATGTACTTGTAATGAAAGGTTTTGACCATCCATTGTATCTAAGAAATCAAAGCGAATTGGGAATTCAGCTCCAAATCTTCCATATACTTTTTCTCCCAATAAATTGTGTGGTCGATATTGAACCAGATTCATTGCGGGCGTCTCGACTACAACTTCATTAAATCTGAAACGTAATGAATTCTCTTCTGGAACGCCATCAAAACTCCAGGCATAGTTCTTTTCATTAGGATCAAGATTGCATACCTCTTTCATCCATTGGCCACCCCATACTCCTGGGTCAAAATATGGAACTAATCTAAAAGGTCTTTTAGATAGTTCATTTAGTGCATATCTAATTCCTTCGCCAACCACCATTCTTGGTTCATCAACAATTGTTGTGTCGATATAATAATCAATGTCATCAAAGACATTAAACTTAACCTTATCAGCAATTCGCCATTCAATAAAGAATCCTCGTTTATATTTTCTTAGAACATCTTCATCATAGTTATCACACTTATAGTTAGGCATACCCTTACGATATCTTAATTGAATCTCCCATCTTGTAAGTTCGGCGTATACCAATAAATCGCCTTTAGTAATAAGTGAAGATGCAAAACCATATATCAAGATTGAACCATTAAAATGCTCTACTTCATTTTTAAACTTAGACAATTTTTCTTGATCAATGTATTCCGATACAGTTCCATAATACATTTTGCCTCTTACACGATCATCAGTTAAATTATCAGCCATCTTTTCAGTCAAAGTATTAGTATCAAAAAACATATCGATACTTAATATCGTCTTATCTGGCTTAAGCCTCTCAACTAGCTTATTTAATAAATCATCATCAACACCAGGATAAGTTTCTACGCATATTACTCGTGCGTTATTTTGTTTAATTTCTTTTACGATTTCTTCATAACCAAAAAAAGCATTAAACTCTTTGCTTACATCATTGGTAGGAAAACGATCGTAATTTGACTGTCTATTTATATATTTGCCCATACGTCTTCTTGTTTATATTATCAACAAAATTGGTTTACCTTCAAATAGAAAGTAAACCAATTTCTTAAATGTTCTTCATCAACTCTTCAATAACTCTAGCTCTTGTTACGATGCCCATCAAGATGTTTCTATCATCTACCACTGGGACAAAATTTTGCTTTGTAATGGTGGTGATAACTTCATTTATACCCGCATTAACAGATATAGCTGGATGAAAGTTTTTTCGAATAATACCTTTTATATTTATCTTTTGTAAATCAAATAAGTTATATTCTTGTTTGTCTGCTATATACCACAAGAGATCGCCTTCCGATAATGTTCCAACATATTCACCTTCTTTACTAATTACCGGAATTTGTGTGTAGGAGTGAGCTTTCATTTTTTCTAGAGCTTGCCTAATGGATACGGTATCTTCAATATAGGCAAGATCTTTTTTAGGAGTTAAGAGCAATAATACATTCATCTTTTCCATACTTACATTTTACTAGGCTATTATGATAGAAATGTGAACACATTACTTTATAATAAAGATATGAAAAGTAAAAAATATTTCTTTTTTGATATTGACGGAACACTCACTGATAAAGATACAGGTATAGTAGTTCCTTCGGCTAGAGAAGCTCTTTCAAGACTTCAAGATAATGGCCACTTTGTTGCTTTATGTACAGGAAGAGCACAATACAAAGCAAGATTAATCTTAGAAGATTTAGGATTAACTAATATGGTTTGTTGTGGTGGCGGTGGAATTGTGTTAAATAATCAAATCATCAAAAATGAACCATTAGATATCAAAAAAGTTAGGACACTGATAAACGAATGCGAAAACAACAATATCGGATATCTCATTACAAGAGATGATAGTGAAAAAGCATACCATAAGGATACTTTATTTGTTGAACAAAGTGGTGGACGATACGAACCAACGCATTATGTCTTTGATAAGAATTTAGATATCAATGCAACCGAGTCAATATATAAAGCTTACGTATCAGTAAAACCAGAAGATGAACACTTATTGCCATCACTAAACGATATTGGCCATTTACGATATGTACCTCAATATTTAATTATTCAACACGATAAAAAAGATAAAGGAATAATTGAAACAATGGAGTTATTACATGCAGATATTAAAGATGTGGTTGTTTTTGGTGACGACACAAATGATTTAATCATGTTTGATGAAAGATGGACTTCAATTGCAATGGGCAATGCTACCGACGAAAAACTAAAAGAAAAGGCCAACTATGTGACCGATACTAGCGTAAACGATGGTGTCAAAAAAGCGTGCGAACACTTTGGTTGGATTTAAAATAAAGAAAAAGCAATTAATAATTGTCCAACATAATATAGCAAAGAATAAACAGGATGCATCCATCCTTTTCTTTTGCCAAAATTATAGAACGACAAAATTGTATCAGAACACGCAAACATAATTGTGCCAACCATAAATAGAAGATGATTTACACTACCTGATTTAACGTAAATGAATATGCCATATACCATAATGCTATAAATCATTAAGGCATATATTGGCAATATCACATATTGAGATTTTCTGAGTTTGCAATGGCGAAGTGCGAAATAAAAAAATATAGCAGTCATTAAAGCCCCTGCAAGAATTACCCATAAAAGATCAGTTCTGTTTATATAGATTAAAGCAACAAGATAAAAGACATGACCTATCATGAAAGAAAATGTTCCATATAAAAACATTTTTTCTTTGAAAGCAATATTTCTTATTCCTAAAAAGACATCACCCAAGCCATCAAAAATCATACCTATTACGATAAGAAGAGCTAGTTCAGATTCATTAGATAAATACGCTCTACAAGCTATGAAAATAAAGCATAAAGAAGCTAATGTTTTTGATGCTAGAGCAACTTTAAAACTCTTTTGATAAAGACAATAAAGATAACCAAATTGGCACAATAGGCATATGATTGATAATACGTAGCTCATACCTAAATATTAACATATGAAAAAGCACTTTCGTGCTTAATCATAGGTTAATAGAATATTAAATAACAATGTTTACCATTTTGCCTTTGATGACAAAATGTTTTTTGATTTCGTTATCAGCTACAAACTTGATTACATTTTCTTGTTTCAATGCAGTAGCATATAATTCTTCATCATTTGCGTCGGCACTTGCCATGAATTTAGCTCTTAGTTTGCCATTAACTTGAACAACAACTTCCTTTTCTGCAACCACCAATTTGCTTTCATCAAATGTTGGCCACTCGCGATAATCCAAATCAGTCTTGCCAGTTAATATTTCATACATTTCAGAACATAGATGTGGTGCGAACACAGATAACATTTGAACAAAATTAATTGCATATTCTTTATATATTTTTTCTTCTTTATAGCAATCATTGATGAAGATCATCATTTGAGAGATAGCTGTATTTAGACGTAGATTTTCAATATCTTCTGTTACTTTCTTAACTGTGAAATTATATGAATAATCTAACTTACCATCATTTGTATCTACTAGTTTATCTTTTTGTTCAATTAGTAGACGCCAAACTCTTTCAAGCCATCTATGAGCACCTTCAATACCTTGAGTAGACCATGGTTTATCAGCCTCTAGAGGTCCCATAAACATTTCATATAATCTCAATGTGTCAGCACCATAATCTCTTACGATATCACTTGGATTTACAACATATTCTGGATATCTCTTACCCATCTTAATGCCATTAGAACCTAAGATGTAACCTTGGTGAACTAGTTTTTGGAATGGCTCTTTAACTGGAACTAAGCCTTTATCATATAAGTAATTGTTCCACATTCTTGAATAAAGAAGATGACCGACCGCATGTTCTGGACCACCGATATATAAATCAACAGGAAGCCAATGTTTCAATAATTCATAATCTGCAAATTCTTTATCATTGTTAGGATCGATATACCTTAAGAAATACCAGCTTGAACCAGCGGAACCAGGCATTGTTGAAGTTTCACGTTTACCCTTCTTGCCATCATATTCAATGTTTACCCAATCAGTCGCTTTATCTAATGGAGCACCAGTTTTACTTGGACCGTAGTCTTCTAATTCAGGTAAAACTAATGGTAAATCTTCATCAGCTAAAACACCAATAGTTCCATCTTCATAGTGAACAACCGGAATAGGTTCACCCCAATATCTTTGTCTAGCAAAAATCCATTCTCTAATCTTATAATTGATTTTCTTTTTGCCAATATTTCTTTCTTCTAACCATTCAATCATCTTGTTGATGGCATCAGCTTTTCCTAATCCGTTTAAGAATTCTGAATTAATATGAATTCCATCTTGTGTCCAAGCTTCTTTTGAAATATCTCCACCCTCTAATACTTGAATGATATCAATATTAAATTTCTTAGCGAATTCATAGTCACGATCATCGTGAGCTGGAACAGCCATGATAGCACCTGTACCATAAGTCATTAAAACATAGTCAGAAATCCAAATAGGAATCTTCTTATCATTTACAGGGTTTACAGCATAAGCGCCTGTCCAAACACCTGTTTTATCTTTGTTTAGTTCGGTTCTTTCCATTTCTGATTTTGAAGCACAGACTTTCTTATATTCTTCTACAGCAACTTTTTGATCATCTGTTGTAATCTTATCTACTAATGGATGTTCAGGAGAAAGAACACAATATGTTGCACCAAACAAAGTATCACAACGCGTAGTGAATACTGTGAATGATTCGTCAGTATCTGCAACCTTGAAATTAACTTCAGCACCAATAGATTTGCCAATCCAGTTTCTTTGCATATCTTTTGTTGAATCTGGCCAATCAATTGTTTCTAGTCCTTCTAATAGTCTTTCTGCAAAAGCTGGGATATCAATAATCCATTGTTTCATATTCTTTCTGATAACAGGATATCCACCTCTTTCAGACTTACCATCAATAACTTCATCATTAGCTAAAACGCATCCTAATTCTTCACACCAGTTAACTGGCATCTCGATACATTTTGCATAACCATCTTCAAATAACTTCTTAAAAATCCATTGAGTCCACTTATAATAGCTTGGATCAGAAGTTGAAACTTTCTTAGACCAGTCATATGAAAAGCCCAAACCTTTTAGTTGTTCAATGAAATGATCGATATTTCTATTAGTAAAACCAGCAGGATGATTACCTGTTTGAATAGCGTATTGTTCAGCAGGTAAACCAAAAGAATCAAAGCCCATTGGATGAAGAACATTGAAGCCTTTCATTCTCTTGTATCTACTAACAACATCTGTTGCTGTATAGCCTTCAGGATGTCCGGCATGTAGACCTACACCGCTTGGGTATGGAAACATATCTAAGGCATAGAATTTAGGTTTTGAAAAATCATGAGTATCAGTTTTAAATGTCTCATTTTCATCCCAAAATTTTTGCCATTTCTTTTCAATAGTTTGATAATCAAAAACGCTCATATTTCAATCCTCCAAAAATAAAAGGTGCTACTCAAAGGGCGCTAATGCGCGGTACCACCTTAATTTCTAACTCCTACCCTTATCGCGAGTAACACGATTAATCATTCACTTAAGCAAGTTCATCAAGCCATTCAACAATTTGCACCAACCATTGTCTCTCTAAAGAATTTATTTGACTACTACTCTTAAAGACTACTATTTAATCTTAGCCAATAATAGACTATTTTTCAATAAAACTATTTGTTAAGATATAACTCAACTTTAATATCTTTATCTACTAACTCTTTGAATCTTTCGCCATCTAATTTATCGCCCACAATATCTCCATAATGTGTAGGAATAACAACATCAGGCTTTAATTCATTGATATATTTTGCCGCTTCAACATAATCCATAGTATAGTGGCCACCAATTGGAACAAAGCAAATATCGCATTTTACTTTCTTATTATCTTCGTTTTGGTCGCAATCACCACACACATAAATTCTCTTGCCATCAATAGTTACGATATAAGCAAGATAGCCTTTTTCTTTAGTATGAAAATCTTTATTTGCGTTATATGAAGGAATTGTTTCTACTTCATATCCTTCTACCAATGTTTTTTCATAAGGATATAAAGTAATAACATTTTCTCCACCTAATAAGTTATACATACTATCAGGAATTACATATACTGTATCTTCTTTTTCAATCTTTTTAATATCCTCAATAGAAAAATGGTCAAAATGATCATGTGTCACAAAAATAATGTCAGCATCATGAGTTTCGTTTTCGATCTTAAAAGGATCGAAGTAAACGATTTTGTCGCTTTCTATTTTGATACTACTTTGAGCATTAACGCTAATCTTCATTTACTACCTCTATCGCTTTAAGCATTTGTGTATCGTAGCTCTTATCACTAGAACATACATGAATTGCTACAGAACATATTGTTTGATATGTTCC
>JAGHUL010000039.1 GCA_018064825.1 Candidatus Colivicinus equi | reverse complement strand
CCAATAGAAGTTCTTCTATCATCACCGTATTTTTCAGCGATTGCTAATATTTCTTCTTTGATAACTCCTAGAAGCTTCTTTTCATCTGCCAAAATTGATTTCAAATAATCAATTCTTGCCATTAATTCAGCATATTCAGCTTCTAACTTTTCTCTTTCGAGACCTGTCAGAGCCTTTAATCTCATATCAACAATGGCCTGAGCCTGTGCATCTGACAGACCAAATCTTGTCATCAAATTTTCTTTAGCATCATTTGTTGTACGGCTTCCTCTAATAATACTGATTACTTCATCAATATTATCAAGAGCAATAATTAATCCTTGTAAGATATGAGCTCTTTCTTCTGCCTTAGCTAAGTCGAACTGAGTTCTTCTTGTTACAACTTCCTTCTGATGTAACAAATAATAGTTCAACAATTCATAAAGATTAAGAATCTTTGGCTGATTATCAACAAGCGCAAGATTGATTACACCAAAGGTATCTTGCATCTGTGTATGTTTATAAAGGAGATTAAGAATAACACTTGGATTAACGTCCCTTCTTAATTCAATTACAACACGCATACCTTCTCTATCTGATTCATCACGAAGATCTGTAATACCATCTATCTTCTTTTCTTTTACTAATTCAGCAATTTTTGTAATTAATTTAGCTTTATTTACCAGATATGGGAGCTCGGTAACGATAATACGATTTTTACCATTAGCCATTGTCTCAATATCTGTTACAGCACGAACGTATACTTTGCCACGTCCAGTTCTATAAGCTTCTTCAGCACCTCTTGTTCCTAAGATAATACCACCAGTAGGAAAATCAGGAGCCTTAACAATATCAAGAATTTCTTCAATGTTTGTATCTCTATCTTCGTTAATCTTGTTATCAATAAGCTTAATAACTGCATTATTCACTTCTCTTAAATTATGAGGAGGAATATTTGTAGCCATACCTACTGCAATACCAGTAGTACCATTAACTAAAAGGTTAGGATATCTTGAAGGAAGAACAACTGGTTCTTTTTCTGTATCATCAAAGTTTGGAATAAAATCTACTGTATCTTTATTAAGATCAGCAAGTAATTCCATAGATATCTTTGATAATCTGGCTTCAGTGTATCGCATTGCAGCCGCACCATCGCCATCCATTGAACCAAAGTTTCCATGACCATCAATAAGAGGATATCTCATTGACCAATCCTGTGCCATGTTTACTAAAGAGCCATAGATTGAGCTATCACCATGAGGATGATATTTACCCATTGTATCACCAACGATACGGGCACTCTTTCTGTGTGGCTTGTCAGGACCATTATTTAGTTCAACCATTGAATAAAGAACACGTCTTTGTACTGGTTTTAAGCCATCTCTTACATCTGGTAATGCTCTTGCAGCAATAACACTCATCGCATAGTCGATGTAAAAGGTTTCCATTTTTTCTTTAAGGTCAACTTCTTCGATTTTATCTGTTCCGCCGACATTATCAAAAATCTGATCGTCCATTTTTTTGTCCTTTTGTTTATTAGTTTATATCAAGATTTTTTACAAACTGTGCATTTTCTTCGATGAATTCACGTCTAGGCTCAACCTTGTCACCCATTAAAGTAGTGAATGTTAAGTCAAGTTCTGACTGAGTTTCTTCATCCATACATACCTTTAATAAAATTCTATTTTCAGGATCCATTGTTGTTTCCCATAACTGGTCAGCATCCATTTCACCTAAACCTTTGTAACGCTGAATTTTATTATTCTGATCTCTTCCTACTTCACTTAATATTTTTTCAAGCTCGTCATCGCTATAAGCATACCAAACCTTATTGTTTCTCTTAAGCTGATATAGAGGTGGCTTAGCAAGATAAACATGGCCTTCTTTAATAAGTCCAGGCATAAATCTGAATAAGAATGTAAGTAATAGTGTACTAATATGAGCACCATCAACATCGGCATCAGTCATAAGTATAATCTTATGATAACGAAGCTTTGAAATATCAAAGTCATCATGAATACCTGTTCCAAATGCAGTAATCATTGATTTAATTTCTGCATTAGCATAAACCTGATCAAGTCTTGCTTTTTCAACATTTAAGATTTTACCTCTAAGAGGCAAAATCGCCTGTGTATTTCTATTTCTTGCTGATTTAGCGCTTCCACCAGCGGAATCACCTTCGACTATATAAATTTCACAGTTTTCAGGATTTCTATCTGAACAGTCTGCTAATTTACCAGGAAGTGAACCTATATCCAATGCAGTTTTTCTACGAGTTAATTCTTTAGCTTTTCTTGCTGCTTCTCTTGCTCTTTGTGCAATGATTGATTTATCACAAATCTTTTTAGCAACATCAGGATTTTGTTCAAGGAAATATGTAAGCTTTTCACTTACAATACTATCAACAGCTCCTCTTGCTTCAGAATTACCAAGTTTTTGTTTTGTCTGACCTTCAAACTGAGGATCTTCAATCTTTACTGAAATAATAGCAGTAAGACCTTCTCTTATATCTTCACCTGAAAGGTTTTGCTCATTATCCTTTAATAATTTACCTGCTCTTGCATAATCATTAAATGTTTTAGTAATAGCATTTCTAAATCCTTGTAAATGAGTACCACCTTCAGGAGTATTAATGTTATTTACAAAACTAAATACACTTTCGTTATAAGAATCATTATGTTGGAACGCTACTTCAACATATACTCCATTTTTAGTTCCTTCAAAATAAAGAACATCATTATATATTGCTTCTTTACTTTTGTTTAAGTATGTAACATATTCTTTAATTCCGCCTTCATAGCAGAATTCAACATACTTATTTCTTTCTTTTGACTTATCTGATTCTGAAACAGTAGCAAATGTTTCAGGCTTTTCATCATCATCTTTACCAAGAGTAGCTTCTTTAGCCTCTTCAATCATGCTGTCAGTGATTTCAGCCTTAGCATTTTCATCATTTCTATCATCTCTTAAGCTTATCTTTAATCCTTTTGTAAGAAAAGCCATTTCACGTAAACGCAATTTGATGATATCAAAATCAAATATTGTTGTTTCTGTAAATATTAATTTATCAGGCAAGAATGTTACTTCTGTACCAGTCTGTTCTTCAGGACAAGTACCAACTTCTTTTAATGAATAGCATGTCTTACCTCTTTCATAACGCTGTTTATATACTTTTCCACCCTGTCTAATTATAACTTCAAGCCATTCCGAAAGAGCATTAACAACTGAAGCACCTACTCCATGAAGTCCACCAGATACCTTGTATCCTCCACCACCAAACTTTCCACCTGCATGAAGTATTGTAAATACTACTTCAACAGCTGGAATGCCTGCTTTATGATTTATTCCTACAGGGATTCCTCGTCCATTATCAATAACTGTAATTGAATTATCAGGATTAATTATAACCTGAATTTCAGTACAGTATCCTGCTAATGCTTCATCAACAGAGTTATCTACTATTTCGTAGATTAAGTGATGAAGTCCTCTACTTGCTGTTGTACCAATATACATACCAGGTCTTTTTCTAACAGCTTCAAGTCCTTCTAGAATCTGTATTTGATCGGCACCGTATTCGTTTGTAACTTCAGTGTTACTCATAATACCTCCTAAAGAATCTTATGATTCTAATATAGTTCCGTTACTTACTTTTATAATTTTATTAATACTAAAATTATTATTTACAAAATCATCTAAACCAGTACAGGTAATAATCGTTTGAATATCGCCTATTGTATTTAATAAATAGTTTTGTCTGTTTGAATCTAATTCTGATAAAACATCGTCAAGCAAAAGAACAGGAATGTGTCCTGTAATTTTTTTAACAATTTCTATCTCTGACAATTTTAATGATAAAGCAGCAGTTCTTTGTTGTCCTTGTGAACCAAATTTTCTAATATCTATATCATTTACAACAAATGAAAAGTCATCTCTATGAGGACCAACGCCTGTCTGCTTATATCTAATATCTTTATCACGAGATTTAGCTAATTCTTTTTCAAAGTTATCCACATTTACATCTGGTTCATAGCTAATTATCAACTTTTCTTTACCATTTGTGAGTTTACTGTGGACTTCTCCTATTATTTCATTGAGGTCTTCAATAAATTTTTTACGCTTTTCAATAATAGGAATACCATAAGATATCAGCTGTTGATCCCAAATATTTAAGGTATCTAATAAATCTTTATTATTATATGAGTCCTTAATTAATTTATTTCTCTGATCAACAATCTTATTATATTTAGAAAGATTATATAGATATATACCATCAAGCTGGCATAATTCCATATCTATAAATCTTCTTCTTTCAGATGGTCCGTCTTTTATTATTCCTAAATCTTCAGGAGAAAATAATACAACGTTTAATACACCCAAAAGTTCAGTTGCTTTCTTTATCTTACTTCCGTTTATTGCAACAACTTTAGATTTATCTTTTCTAAGAAGCATATCTATCTTGTATTCATCAGAATTTTTATCAAGATACATAGTTATATGAGCTTCATTTTCATTAAAACCTATTACTTCTTTATCTCTTGTACCTTTATGAGATTTTGTAGTTGCACACATAAAAATAGATTCAAGTACATTTGTTTTTCCCTGGGCATTATCCCCATATAAAACATTAGTACCTTTATCAAAATAAACGGTTGCATTTTTATAATTTCTATATCCGTCTAATTGAACTGATTTTATATACATCTATATACCAATCTATTTTTCTATTTTTATTTTCTGATTATCAAACTCAACGATATCACCGTCATATAATTTACGGCCTCTTCTTACTTCTACTTCACCGTTAACTAAAACGTTTCCATCCTGAATTTCAAATTTGGCATCTACACCACTTTCAACATAACCTGCTGCCTTTAGTGCCTGACCTAATTTGATAAAATCATCTCTTAATTTGATTACTTCCATTAACTAACCTTCTATCTTATAAAATTAACAGGAAGAATGAAATAAATATAATTATCACCTTCATCTCTTATAATACAAGGACTCTTTGCGTTTAACATATACATATCTATTTCTTCTTCATCTAATACTTTTAATACATCAAGGAAAAACTTAGGTCTAAATGCTATTTCTAAATCTTTACCTGATTTAGTAGCATTAACATCTTCTTCCATTTTTCCTACCATTGTTTTAATTGAAATATTTATCTTTTCATCTGTCACTGATAAAACAATAGGTTTGCTTTCGCCTTCTCTTAATAAAAGAGTACCTCTATCAATACTTTCATAAAGATCCTTTTTATTAACATTTATCTTTGTTTCATAATCGGTATTTAGCATCTGCTCATAATTAAAGTAATTGCCTTCAACTAATCTTGAAACAATTGTAGTATTTTCTAATTCAAAAAGAACATGATTCTTTTCAAAATAAATAATTACATCTTTATTAGCATCACCTGATACTATTCTTGATATTTCATTAAGTGTTTTGCCAGGAATCATTACTTTTATATCAGGATATGAATTTTTTAAATTAATTTTTCTATATCCGATTCTATATCCATCTAATGCAACAACCTTTAATACATCATTACTAATCTGGAATAATTCAGAACACATCATTTGATTAGCATTGCTGTCTGCTAAACAGAAAATAGTTTGTCTAATAATTTCTCTTAAAGATAATTCACTAATTACAACACTATCTGTTTTAGAAATTTTAGGTAAAGCAGTAAAGTCTTCTCCATCTTTTCCAATCAAATTAAATAATGCTTTTTCACATTTAATATTTGTAACAAACTTTTCATCTGATTCTAACTCTACTTCATTATCAGGAAGTTTTCTTACTATTTCAGAAAAGAATTTAGCATCTAAAGCAATTTTACCTTCTTCAACTATAGTTCCTTCAATAATAGTTTCAATACCTAATTCAGTATCATTACCAGTTAAGGTAATAACTCCTTTTTCAGCTTTAATTAAAATACACTGTAAGATTGACATTGATGTTTTACTAGGAACAGCTTTAGATACTATATTAACTCCATTTAATAGATTAGCTTTAGAACATACAATTCTCATGTGTATAACTCCCTTCGCTTGTTTTGAAAATTTCTTTATATATTATTATTTTATATATTTAATAGTAATAATAATAGGGGATGTGAATTTGTGGAAAATGCATTCAAACCCTTATTTTTAAAGCTTTTTTAAATTTAATAACTATGTGATTTTTGTTTGAATTAGTGTTTATAAATACCGACTTTTCCACACATCAGTTTTTTTTATTTTAATTAAAAAAATCTTATAAACATCAATTAACAATTAATCCACATCTTAATGTTATTAATTTGGTGAAATCTTATTTGTTATTATTTCTATTTTTGTAGCTAAATCATTATTTTTTAATATGTCATCAGCTATTTTATCTCTACCATGCATTATAGTAGTATGATCTCTGCCTCCTAAATCATCACCTATTTCGTTTAGTGATGAATCAGTTAATTTACAGCATAAATACATTATAATTTGTCTAGGTAAAGCAATTTCAGCATTTTTCTTTTTCGATAAAATAAGTTCAGGCTTTATACCAAAATGCTCGGATACAACTTCTATAATATAGGAAGGAGTTATCTTTATTGGTTTATCAGGATATATAACATCTCTTAATGCTTCTTCAGCGGAAGCTAATGTAAGCTCAACATTATTAAGCTTTGCAAAAGCAATAATTTTGTTAAAAGCTCCCTCAAGTTCTCTAATATTACTTTTAATATTAGTTGCTATATATTCAATGATAGATTTATCAATTTCTTTATCATACATTTCAGCATTTTTCATTAAGATAGCCATTCTTGTTTCATAGTCTGGCTGCTGAATATCTGTGATTAGTCCCCATTCAAATCGTGATCTAAATCTTTCTTCTAAAGTTTCCATTTTTTTAGGAGGTTTATCAGAAGAAATAATAATCTGTTTTCCTGCTGAATGAAGAGCATTAAATGTATGGAAGAACTCTTCCTGAGTTGCATCTTTTCCTATAATAAATTGAACATCATCGACCATTAATACATCGACACTTCTATATTTTTCTCTTACTTTTGTAATGGCTGTAGCATTACCACTTCTTACAGATTCAATAACTTCATTAACAAATGTTTCTGATGTTACATATAAAACCTTCATTGAAGGATTTTGTTCTAATATAAAATGACCTATAGCATGCATAAGGTGTGTTTTACCTAAACCTGCTCCGCCATATATATAAAGAGGGTTATAAACTGTTCCAGGTGATTCGGCTACTGCCAAAGAAGCAGCATGAGCCATTTTATTATTTCCACCTACAACGAATGTATCGAATTTATATTTTGAATTCAAATTTGCATTTTCTGAATTGATGTTATATACGTTTTTTTCTACATTTATAGCATTATCTTTACTATCTAAATCTTTTTCAAGCTTAAATACTATTTCATAATCGTGATTAAACATTTCAGAAATAACAATCTTAAAATATGTGTTAAATTTTGTATTGATATAATTGAAATGCTGAGAGTTATCTGAAGAAATAGCGATAGTGATAATATCACCTTCAACACCTTTAAACTTCAAAGGCATAATCCAGGTATTAAATGAAACGTTGGAAATATCGTATTCTTTGCGGACAGTTTCTTTAATTAAGTCCCATTTTTCACTTATTTCCGACATTATTTACCTCCAATGTGACTACATAATTTCTCTATATAAATGATAATATAAGTAAGAAAATAATTCAACGAATATATTTATCCACATTTTCCACATATATTTAATCACATTTTGTGGATAACTTTTAATATTATTATTTTTACATTTTTTATTATGTTTATCTATGTGGATAACTTTTTTATAGTTACTAACCTCAAATGTATTGAAAATAAAGGATTTTTTGAATTTATTATTTTTTAATTAACAAGTTTTCCACAAGATATCCACATTTAGTGGACAACATTATGTTAATCTATTGTGTACACGTTGGGTAATTATTTTTTCTAAAAACAACATGTTGTGTTTAGATATTTTATATTTAACATTATATAGTTTTTCAAAAAAATTATTATTTGATTTAGGCTAATTTCCTTGACGTAAGGCTGTTTTTTTAATATAATCGAACTGCTATTTCCTAGGAAAATTAATTTACCTTATTATATATATTAAGGTTTTTGAAAGTAAGTAAGGAGGTGTTTGTTCCATGAAGATGACATTTCAGCCTAAGAAAAGATCACATTCTAAGGTTCACGGATTTAGAGCTCGTATGAGTACTCCCGGAGGAAGAAAGGTTTTAGCTTCCAGAAGAGCTAAGGGAAGAAAGAAATTATCAGCTTAGGCCGCATTTATGTGGCCTTTTTTTCTATTCAATAATTTATTTATAGAATATTAATTGATATGAATTTTACTGAGTCATTAAAAAGTAACAGAGATTTTAAATATGTGTATGATAATGGAAAATCTTATGCAAATAGATTTCTTGTAATGTATGTTTTGGAAAATAGTAAGGATTATAATAGATTAGGAATTTCTGTTAGTAAAAAAGTTGGAAACAGTGTCGTTAGACACCATATTACACGTTTGATACGTGAAAGTTATCGATTACATGAAGCTGTATTTAATAGTGGTTTAGATATCGTAATCGTCGCAAGAGTAAATGCTAAAAATGCTTCATATAAAGAAGTTGAGAGTGCATTATTACATTTGGGAAAGCTTCAGTCTGTTATAAGCAGAGAAAACTCATGAAAAGAATATTATTATTTATTATTAGATTATACAGAAAATATTTATCTCCTATGAAAACAACAAAGTGTCCATATTGTCCTACATGTTCTACTTATGGAATGCAGGCTATAGAAAAATATGGTGCTATTAAGGGTGGCGCTATGGCAACATGGCGTGTTTTGCGTTGTAATCCCTTTTCTAAAGGTGGGTATGATCCAGTTCCGTAATATTCTCTTCATATTTATAAGGAGGATATACCATGCAGTACTTAGTTCTTACTCAGTATAGTGGTAAAATTTTAGGACCAATTGCTAAATATATTTTAGGACCTATTTTAAATGGTATTTTTATATTTTTAGATTGGTTACCAGGTAAAAATTCTGCAAACGTTGGTGTTGCAATTTTCTTATTTACAATTGTTATTTATATTTTACTTTTGCCTTTAACTATTAAGCAGCAGAAGTATTCTAAACTTCAGGCTAAAATGCAGCCTGAAATTCAAGCTATTCAGAATAAGTATAAAAACAAAAAAGATCAGGATTCACAGATGGCAATGAATCAGGAGATTCAGGCTGTATATCAAAGCTATGGAGTTTCACCTTCAGGTAG
>JAGHUL010000063.1 GCA_018064825.1 Candidatus Colivicinus equi | reverse complement strand
ACTTCTTCTTTTATGGCTTTCTTTGCTTTTGTAGCAACTTTATTAACCTTTTTAACTTCGTTAGTCTTTTTTACGGGAGCCTTTTTTGTTTCTTTTTTATTTACTTCTTTTGCATTCTTTTTAGCCATTATTCGATAACTCCTTTACTAATTCCATATATTCCTTTAAATATGCATTGGCAGCTTCGGGATCCACAAGTGAACACTCATTAATTTTTTCTTTTAAGACTTCTAATTTCTTACTCTTTGTTTCTCTAATCACTTTGTTTATTGCCGCATTTAAGCTGTCTTCATCATATTCTGTTGGTAAACCCTCTACTAGTGCCAAACTCGTGATGTTGTTTTTAATTGCCTCGTCTTCTTCTTCATCATAGATTCTAGATAATGAACACTTATCGTACTTACGATATTCATCAATTATCAACATCGCTAATTTTTGATTAGTAGCGCCTAATAAATAACCCAGTTTATTCTGATAAATACTGGTCGCTTTACTAGAAAGGGCCATCTGTGACAATATCAAGTATTCAGCTTTGGTTAAACCATCTATCGAATACTTGTATATTTTACCTTTATTATTATATGCTTTTTTATCTACTTTTGTAGAACTGATTTTGGAAATCTTCGTAATTGTTGTAAGTTCACTTAAGAAATTTTGACGATCATATTCATCATCTAATTTCTCTATCAGTTCTGTAACTTTGATGGTCATCTGTTTACGATCATCATAGTTATCTAGATTGTAATGTCTCTTATAATAATTAATCGCATAATCAATATAAGATATCTTCTTTGCTTCTAAATCTCTTAAGGCATTCTTACCACCCTTGTTGATGATTTCGTCAGGATCTAGATTGGTCTTATTGTCGATTACTGAAACCTTCAATTTTTCATTTAATAATAATTCACCAATCTTCAAGTTGGCACGTTGACCTGCATTATCACCATCATAAGATAAGACGATATGATTTGATAAAGACTTAAGTAGAGCAATTTGATTCTTCGTACAAGCAGTACCCAAAGTAGCTACAACATTTTCTTTGCCTGCACGATAGTATGCAATGACGTCCATTACACCTTCACATACTATGACATAGCCTAGCTTTCGGCATGCATCTTTAGCACGATGATAGTTATATAGATTATCACCCTTAGTATAGATAATAGTCTCATTAGAATTGATATATTTAGAATCACTTGTTCCTAAATAATCTCTAGCACTAAATGCGATAGGATTTCCAAACCTATTATGGATTGGGAACAAGATACGTTTATAGAAAACGTCAGCCATGCCCTTATCTAACATTCTCACAACACCAGTCTTTAAGATATCTTCATCTTTATAACCTTGATTAGCTAGATAAGCATACATCTTATTATCTTCAGGATTATAACCGATATTGAAATAATCAATAACTTCTTTTTCTAAACCACGGTTATTTAAATAAGCCATAGGTCCTTCACCTAGTTTAGAACCAGTAAGTAGATAATTAGAATAAGTGACCATACTAGTTAAGACGTCATAATACTTTTGATTCTTATCAACCTTCTTAGGTACAGTATCAATCTCAATTGGCTTGCCAATAATATTGCCGACTTCGGCAACAGCTTCTGGGAAAGATACTTTCTTAAAATTAGAAACAAAAGTAAAGACGTTGCCACCATTACCACAAACAAAACATTTATATATCTGTTTGTCTTCACTTATTGATAAAGATGGATCATGGTCATCATGAAAAGGACATACAGCAGTATATCCTTTACCTTTTTTGAATAGCGGAATATAGTGGCCAATGACATCTACAATATTGGCACTAGTTCTCACATCATTAATAACTTCATCAGTTAATTTCATTAAAATTCAAGAGCTTTTTTAATATAATCTTTGACTTCACTAATAGGAAGACGTTTTTGTTCCATAGTATCTCTATCTCTTAGAGTTACACATTGATCTTCTAATGAATCGAAGTCATAAGTGATACAGAATGGTGTACCAATTGCATCATTTCTTCTATAACGTTTTCCAATTGAACCAGCTTCATCATATTCGCAATGGAATTTTTTACATAGATCATTAAATAATGCCGTAGCAGGTTCAGATAATTTCTTACTTAATGGACAAATACAAGCCTTAACTGGGGCAACAGCTGGATGCATATGCATAACGATTCTTTCATCATTGTCACCAATCTTTTCTTTGTCATAAGCATCACAACAAATCATCAAGAATAATCTTTCAACGCCAACTGAAGGTTCAACACAATAAGGTATATATTTTTCATTAGTTTCAGGATCTAGATAACTTAATTCCTTACCTGAATAATCTGAATGTTTCTTTAAGTCATAATCAGTTCTATCGGCAATACCCCATACCTCACCCCAATCAGTGAATGGGAAAGCATATTCGATATCACTAGTACCTTTAGAATAGAAAGCTAATTCTTCTTTTGAATGAGGTCTAATTCTTAATTTTTCCTCATTGATGCCAAGCTTCTTTACGAAGTCGTAACAATAATCAACCCAGTATTTATACCAATCTAAATCTGTACCAGGCTTACAGAAGAATTCAAGTTCCATTTGTTCAAATTCTCTAACTCTGAAGATGAAGTTACCAGGAGTAATTTCATTTCTGAAAGATTTGCCAATTTGGCCAATACCGAATGGAAGTTTCTTTCTTGAAGTTCTCGCAACATTCGCAAAATTCACAAATATACCTTGAGCAGTTTCAGGTCTTAAATAGACAACTGACTTTGCATCTTCTAATGTGCCAATATAAGTCTTAAACATTAAGTTGAAAGGTCTGGCATTAGTAAAGTTATGTTTACCACAATTAGGACAAACGACATTATTATCTTCAATCATCTTATCCATTTCTTCACTAGTCTTGCCTTCAGCAGATAAACCTGTTGCTTGTTCAATTAGTTGGTCAGCTCTAAATCTAGATTTACATTCTTTACAGTCAACCATTGAATCCGCAAAACCTTTAAGGTGACCAGAAGCTTCCCAAGTCTTAGTGTTCATCAATAGTGCACTATCAATACCTACATTGTATGGACTAGTTTCAATAAACTTCTTCCACCATAAATCTTTAATATTCTTCTTTAAAAAACTACCTAGGATACCAAAGTCCCATGAATTAGATAAACCACCATAGATTTCTGAACCTTGGTAAACAAAACCAGATGTTTTTAAATGAGATACTATTTCTTCAAAACTATACTTATTATCCATATAAATACCCTCTTTTAGTCTTATTTATTATACTATAATTAATACTATAATGTTATAAGGAAGTGTGCAGTTATGATCATCAAAGAAATAGATAAAGAAATATTAGAACTATCTAAAAAAGCTGATATAGAATTAGTGGACATTTTTAATAAGGTCGATGAAACATGCCTACATAACTCAAATAGAATCTTATCTGCTTTTATTGAAAATAAAGTATCATATACCGATTTTGCTGACATCAATGGTTATGGAAATTATGACCCTGGCCGCGATAAATTAGAAAAGATTTTCGCAACCGTATTAGGCAATGAAGATTCATTAGTTAGACCCCAAATCATGTCAGGAACTAATGCTTTATATTTAACATTTAGCGCAATATTAAAACCAAATGATACTATGATTTCTCTAACTGGAACACCTTACGATTCTTTACAAGAAATGATTGGTTTATGTGGAAACTCTAGTCAATCATTAAAGAATAATCTAGTAAAATATGAACAAATTGACTTAATAAATAATGAATTTGATATTCAAAAAATAGTCGAAAGATTAAAAAGAAATGATGTCAAATTAGTAGAAATACAAAGATCTAGAGGCTATTCATCAAGGTTATCTTTGACAATTGAAAAGATCGAAAAGTTAATTAGTGAAATAAGAAAAGTAAATAAAGATGTCATCATCATGGTTGACAACTGTTATGGTGAACTAGTTGAAGATAAGGAACCAGGACACGTTGGTGCAAATGTTGTCGTAGGTTCATTAATGAAGAATTTAGGTGGTGGCATAGCTTCAACTGGTGGTTATATTGCGGGTGATAAGAAGTATGTTGAAATGATTGCGGATCGTTTAACTGCTCCTGGTATCGGTAAGGAACAAGGTGCTAACTTTAATTTGAATAATTCATTCTTTAAAGGCATATACATGGCGCCTAGTGCTGTAAAAAGCGCATTAAAAACGGCAGTTTTCACTGCCTATATGTTGGAAAAGTTAGGTTATAAGAATGTTTACCCTAAGTATGACGATTATCGAACTGATATTATTCAAACTGTTGAATTAGGAAACAAAGATAATCTTGTAAAGTTCACTCAAGGCATCCAAGAATCTTCGCCAATAGATTCCTTTGTAAGAGTAATGCCTGCCCCAATGCCTGGCTATCCATTTGATGAAGTCATGGCATGTGGTGGATTCACTCAAGGTTCAACAATTGAACTAAGCGGTGATGCCCCAGTAATTGAACCATACACTTTATATATGCAAGGATCTTTATCATATGAATATGGTAAATTATCCATCATGTTGGCACTTACAAAAATGCTCAAAAACTAATTACTACCTAGCTGACCTCCATCAATTCTAATAATTGAATTGTTGATATATTCAGCTTCATCAGATATTAAATATTTAACAAGATATGCGACTTCCTTAGGATCTCCATATCTTTTTTTAAGTATCTTTTCTTGTTCAGCCTTTAAGAATTCTTCATCATATCCTTTTAATTCGTTTTCTGTGCCAATAAAACCAGGCGCAATTGCATTGACATTGATATAAGGCGCGAATTCAACAGCCAAATTATGAGTCAAAGAAATAAGCGCTGCTTTAGAAGCGTCATAATCAAAATTAGTTGGATAGTATGTGTTGATACCATTAGTAGAAGAAATGTTGATAATCTTGCCGAACTTATTATCGTACATATGCTTATAGACTCTTCTTGCGCAATTATATGCACCAACGACATTCACATCTAAGCTTCTTCTAAATTCATCTGCGTTCTTTAAACTGAATAGATTATTTAAATCGATTGCGGCATTATTGATCAAAATATCAACGTTACCTAATTTTGCTTCTATTTCGTTAATCATCTTATCTACTTCATCTTCTTTAGAAACATCAGCCTTGATAACTAAAGCTCTAACACCTGTTTCTTCTAACTTTTTTACAAGTTCAAAAGCTTCAGTTTCTGAAGTAAGATAATTAATTGCAATATCATAATTATTTTTAGCTAGTTCTAAAGCAATAGCCCTACCTATTCCTTTAGCACCACCTGTAATTAAAACAATTTTGTTCATGTTTTTAAAAAGAGCTTATTTATTAAGCTCTTGAAGTATATTTACCATCAATTGTTGAAACGATAATCTTTTCACCTTGTTCAATGAATTGAGGAACTCTTAGTTTTAAACCTGTTTCTAATGTTGCATCCTTAGTTTGTGTAGAAGGAGCACCAGGCATACCTGGACTAGTTTCTGTAACAACTAATTCAACCTTATCAGGAACAGTAATAGATAAAACGTTTCCTTCAAAGAACATCAATGAAATTTCCATACCTTCTAGTAAATAGTATTTGTTTTCACCGATAGCTTCAGCTGTAAGTTCATATGTATCATATGTTTCTTGATCCATAAAATAATATGTATCATCTGCTGAATAAGAATAAGTAGCCTTCTTCTTTTCAATGTTTGCGGCTTCAAATTTAATAGAAGCGTTGAAGTTTCTTTCTTGTGTAGAACCAGTCTTTAAGTTCTTCATCTTAGTCTTTAAGATTGCTGCGCCCTTACCTGGTTTTACATGCATAAAATCCAATACTTGCCATGGATCACCATCAACGATTATTGTTAAACCTGTCTTAAAATCACCTGCTTCAATTGCCATGATATTTCCCCTTTATCTAATATTTTACTTGCTTATTGTACCAATTTTATCGTATATTGACAAATTATCGTTACATTATTATGCTTGAACATATAATAATATTATCTTATTCATCATTCATAAACACTATTATTTTGTAAAGATAATTGCTTGCATTATGCTTTACATAATAATATACTTGAATTAGTTAAGGAGATATAAATATGGCAACTACAATGGTCAATTTTAGACTTGATGAAGAAGATAAAAAAGGTATGGAAATGGTATGCAACGAAATAGGTTTATCAATGTCTGCAGCATTTTCGATATTTGCGAAAAAAGTTAGAAGAGAAAAGAGGATTCCTTTTGATTTAAGTATCGATCCTTTTTATAGTGAGGAAAACTTGCAACGTTTAACTAAAGCTATAGAAGATGCTAAAGCAGGACGTAACATGTCTGAACACGAACTGATAGAGGTAGATTAATGCATAAGATATGGCATGATACTGCTTGGGAGAACTATCTATACTGGCAAACTCAAGATAAGAAAACACTTAAGAAAATTAATAGTCTTTTAAAAGATATAGATAGAAATGGCTATAAATGTACAGGCAGACCAGAAGCTCTTTCCGGCAACCTTTCAGGATTCTGGAGCGTAAAAATAGATGACAAGAATCGCATAGTATTTCGTATAATTAACGAGAATATAGAAATTGTTCAATGTGGTTCTCATTACAACGATAAATAAAATAATCATTACTAACTAAATCATCATGGGAAAATCCAAAGACATCATCGAAAGAATTAAAGATAAAGATAACATTGCTGCACATACATATGTTAAGAAATTAGTACTTGAATCTAATGAAAAAGATGAATATTTAGAAATAGTGCCAGCATTAGTTAATCTTTTAAAAGACGAGAATTCTTATATAAGAACTAGAGCTTTTATCTTGATATGTGCCCAAGCAAAATGGCTAGACAAAAGCCAAATAGACAAACTACTAGATGAAATGTTTCCATTAATATATGACTCTAAACCAACTGTAGTTAGACAATGCCTATCGGCTATAAAAAATATTGTTATTAATATCCCTACTACTTCAAACAAAATTGAAAAAGCGATAAAGAAAATAGATCTATCTATATACAAAGATAGTATGTCACCCCTTATTCAAAAAGATATTGATGAGTTGCAAAAACTTATGAAGAAGAATGCTCTTTAATATATTTATTCCACTTTAAATAACCATAAGTAGTATTAGTGAAATAACCTAGTTTTAAGATTAATAAAACATATTGTCCAGATAAGATATTAATAATCATCTCAATGAATGCAAAAACATACCAAGCAAACCATTGTTCTTTTAATCTAAGCAAAATGAAGATGCCATTCGCAATTCCCACTGCCGAACAACAAGCATCTAAATAAATAATTATTGTCTTAATATCATTTGATACAAAATCAGTTTTGATATTTAGACCACTGATAAAATATCCAACTATCATCGTATAAAAAATAATAATCAAGATAACGAAAATCTCTTGAATACTGCTTAGTTTTCTAACGACAGTTAAACTATCATCTTCTTCGTCTTTATGCTTTCTCCAATTGATAAAACTGATGATATCAATAGGAATCCAGAACAATAATGTAACAGCCATCGACGCAAAGCGATACATCAAAACAACACTAATTAAAATCTCTGTAATTTCTACTAATAATGAAACCAAGAAATTATAACGTGACTGTTTAGAAATTAATAATTCACATAAGATGTTAAAGAAAGTATCGAGTAGATATAAAAGCATAATCACAATGCCATTAACTCCATTAGCACTTTCTTCTGGGGCAATAATAGAGACTATGCACGCCAAAGACATAATTGATATGAACCAGATTTTTTCATATGTTGAAAAGCATTTAGAAAAATACGTGATAATAAGTAGCGCCAATAATAAAATCGTACATGCAATACCCATATTGAATATTGGCATCATCTTATTTGCTAATACTTCCTTATAATTATCTTTAAGTTCAATATCACTTACGTCTTCGTGATCAAAGTATAATTTAAGACCATCAACTTCATATTCATAGGCTGTGACTTCTTTTTTGACGTCTTCATCTTGGCTATAGGTAATAACCATTTGTTTATCACCATTAGAATATAAAACGTCAAAACTAGTCACTTCATCGTCTACTTCAAAGTCATCTTCAATATACATTTCTAATTTAGAAACATAATTGATGTTTTTTATATCCTTATTTATGTTGTTTATACCAAAACTAAAGGAAAAGATGATACTAATTACTAAAATGATAGCTATAACTAGTTCTCCTATCCTTATATTCTTGTTTGGTTCGATATATTTCTTTATTTTACCCACAATATAATAATAACAATGTAAATGTTACAATGAAAACTTTTTCAATAAATATAACTTTTTTACTAAAAAACGGTGTTTTTGTTGTTTTTACCTACTTTTTATCTAATTTCATATGATAAGATATTCTAGGTCAAAGAGGTAACACATATGGAACGTTTAGTAGGAACAATATCTAGAGGCATTAGATGTCCGATTATTAAACAAGGTGATGATTTAGTAACAATCACTGTTGATTCTATACTTAATGCTTGTAATGCGGAAAAATTTGAATTAAGAGACAAAGATGTAATCGCATTAACAGAATCAATCGTCGCAAGAAGTCAAGGCAACTATTGTACAGTAGACGATATCGCTACAGATATTAAGAATAAATTTGGATATGAACATATAGGTGTCATCTTCCCTATCACTTCAAGAAATAGATTCTCTATCTTATTAAAAGGTATAGCTAGAGGATCAAAGAAAATAACATTGATGTTTTCTTATCCTAGTGATGAAGTTGGAAATGCTTTTTTAAGCTATGACCAATTAGATGAAAAGAATGTCAATCCATATAGCGATGTCTTAACTGAGAAACAATATATTGATGTATTTGGTGATCCAAAGCATGAATTTACAGGTGTCAATTATGTCAAAGAATACCGTAAATTAATTGAAGAAGAAAATTGTGAATGTGAAATTATCTTCGCTAATAGAGCTAAAGCAATATTAGATTATACCGATAAAGTTTTAACTTGTGATATTCATACTAGAGTTAGATCTAAACGCATCTTAATTAAAGAAGGTGCCAAGGTAGTATTAGGCTTAGATGATATTATGACTAGCCCAATCAATAATTCTGGACACAACAAGGATTATGGTCTACTAGGATCAAATAAAGCTAGTGACGATAAAGTTAAACTATTCCCAAGAGATGGCCAACCAATAGTTGAAAGCATCAAAGAAAAGATTAAAGAAAAGACAAATAAAGATGTTGAAGTAATGGTATATGGTGATGGCGCATTTAAAGACCCTCAAGGCAAAATATGGGAATTAGCAGATCCAGTAGTATCGCCTTTCTATACTAAAGGTCTTGAAGGAAAACCAAACGAAATAAAGATTAAATATCTTGCGGATGATAAGTTCTCTGATTTAAAAGGTGAAGAACTTAAAAAAGCTATCGAAAAATCAATCATTGAAAAAGAGAAAGACTTAGTAGGAAATATGGTATCTGAAGGTACTACTCCTCGTAAGATTACCGATTTACTTGGTTCACTATGTGACTTAACAAGTGGCTCAGGTGATAAGGGTACACCTATCATCCTTGTCCAAGGTTATTTCGATAATTACGCACACAACTAGAAAAGATGGTTACCCATCTTTTTTTAGTTATTAATCATTTTGCTTAGTTCTTTAAGCATTATCTTGCTTCTATTAGCTTGTAATAAGAAATTCTCCATAGATACCTGCAATGGTAATAGCCTACTATTTAACTTCTTTATTTAAATTTGTGATGAGTGCAAGATAATCTTTTTCTACATCACTAAGTGTCTTAGCCTTATATTTCTTATATTCCGTTTCTACCTTTTCCATTGCTTGTTTATGAGAAATCACACCATTGCCGGAAAGCAGATGCTCGCCGGTTGAATTCAAAATCCCATCTAAGTGCTCTGTCCAATCTTTCATTGTCATAGGGATTTCTTTCTCCGCTTGTCTCTCCGCAAAATCTAGATATCCAGAAACAAGTTGTCCCATAGCACGAAGTTCTTTTTCGTTTAAATAGTTTTTCGCAATTCTAGCTTCGCTTAATGTGGGCTGGCTCCCTTCAAAAGTAGTAAGACCCATAAACTCTTTTTCTGCATCCGCACGATTATATACTACTTCTGCAGCTGTTTCTTTTGATACGGCATAATGTATTTTATTCTGTACCTTCTTGAAGAAAAGAACTGATTCTTCAGCTTTGGGATTATAATCAATGCTTGTTGCATATATTTCAAGAATTTGCCTGTAAAAAACTTTTTCTGAAGCACGAATATCACGTATACGTTCAATAAGTTCCTTAAAATATCCGCCTCCGCCTAATTTCTTTAGGCGATTATCATCCATAGCGAAACCTTTTTTCATATACTCTTTCAAGATTTTACTTGCCCAGATACGGAACTGAACACCTCTTTGAGACTTCACACGGTATCCAACAGATATTATGACATCCAAGTTATAAAAATCTATCATTCTTTCTACCTGACGAGCTCCCTCTTTTTGAACTGTTGCAAAATTTGCAACAGTTGAATCTTTTGATAGTTCTCCTTCTTCAAACACATTTTTGATATGCTTAGAAATCGTAGATTTATCGCGCTGAAAAAGCGTTGCCATTTGATCTAGAGAAAGCCAAACTGTATCATCATCAAATGTAACATCAACCTTTGTTAGACCATCTTCTGTAGTGTATATAATAAGTTCTGAATTGTTATTCATTCACTTCTCCTTGACCAATAATATTAATCATTTCACTTAATTCCTTAAGCATTATCTTACTTCTATTTGCTTGAGGATCTTTTCTAATGAATCTAGAAGTAATGCTGATTAGAGCTAGAGTCTCAATTTGTTTATACTTTGCTTTCTTTTCTTCTTCGTTTAAATCTTTGAAGTATTCATTAAAGAATAAGTCCCATAATTTATGAGCCTGTGCATCAGGCAAATCATAATGATTATCATCAAGTTTAGTGAACTGAACTAAAGTACGATTTAGATAAACTAAATCTAAATCACCATAGCCATATCTAGTATCTGATAAATCAATAAAGATCATTCCCTTAGAAGTAACCATAACGTTACCTGGATGAATATCGCCATGTAATAAATTAATAGAATCAGGTATCTCATCTAAGACCATATTCATCTTATTAATCTCTTCCTTAGAATAATAAGGAATTAAATCTTTGATATCATTTCTTAATATTAATTTATAATCAGGAACTTCCACAAAACCTTTAGAATCATATTTATGGAACTCTTTAACTAGATTCACATACCCTTCTATATATTTATCCATATCATCAGGATTATTCTTCAAAATAGAAATTAGTGTATCCGCATCTACTAGTTCATATATTAAACCTGGCTTACCATCTGCCTCGCACATTCCATAACTAATCTCTGTAGGAACGCCTTTGATAAAAGCTTGTTTAGCGATGATTCTTTCGTTTATCAACATATCAAGATCTTTGATATCAAAATATATTTTCGCAATCTTATCATCATCTATCTTGTATACTGCTGAATGGAAACCTTTGCCTAAAAGTTTACAATTCTTAACATCCAAAGATATTACTTCTTGTTCAATATCTAAGATACAGTCTAAACCTGTAAGCTTTAAGATAGTGTTAACTTCTTTTCTAACACCTGTTAATACGATATTATAATTTGCTTTCACAAAAGATAATAAATATCTAATACAAGCAGAAGTGATATATTCAACTTTAGTAAAATCTAAAGTAATCTTCGCTTGAGGATATCTATTATGGGCATCTTCGACCGTTTCACCAAAATAAACAGCACTATTGGTATCAATAATGCCCTCTATAATAACATAGACACTATCAGAATCTATGACTTTTGTCTCAATTTTCATTTTCTCAAACATAATATTCTCTTTATTTATTGTAATATATCTTCATAATTACGTATACTAGATATAAGAAGTGTAAGGAGAGTATATATGGCAATATTTAGACATGAAAGAGCAAAAATGACAAAAGGCAACCGTACAGATAAAGTCGGAAACAGCGATGTATATGAACAAGTTCATGAGAATTCAGTTTCTCTAGTAAGACTTGAATGGCGTGTTGGTGAATACTATACAGGTACAGAAAAGATTTTCGTTAATAATAAATTGACAGAAACACTTACTGATGAAGAAGTATACCCTACAGGAAAACGTATCGGTACTTCAGACGAAGTTAACTTCGATAAAATCACTGAATATATCGCAAAATAAAAGACGTGTAAACGTCTTTTCATTTTTCTAATTTATCTAAATAATATTGTAAGATACGAACAGCAGCTTGTTGGTCAATAATCTTTTTTCTTTTCTTTCTAGAAACATCTGCTTGAATAAGAAATTCTTCAGAATCTTTAGTCGTACACCTTTCATCTTGTAAGACAACTTCTATTCCTGTTTCTTCGTGAA
>JAGHUL010000108.1 GCA_018064825.1 Candidatus Colivicinus equi | reverse complement strand
TCGCTAAATGGGAACATATCAACAGGCTGAATAGTATCAACGCTATAATATCTACTTAAATAGTTAAGATTTTCTTTTAATGTAATGGGATTACAAGAAATATAGATAATCTTATTTGGTAATAATTTACTTACAGCATTTAAGAATATTTGATCAGCACCAGCGCGTGGTGGGTCCATCACTAAGACATCAATATTAGTCTTATTCTTAGCACATTTCTTCATATAATTAGATGCATCATCGCATATGAATTCTATGTTATTTATCTTGTTGTTTTTACTATTTTTTATCGCGTCTTTTACAGCTCTACTATTAATCTCTACCCCTATTACTTTCTTAACGTGTTTTGCCATTAATAAGCCAATAGTGCCTGTACCACAATATGCATCAATAAGTGTTTCGTTACCACTTAATTTCGCAAGTTCGATAGCTTTAGAATATAAAACTTTTGTTTGATATTTATTTACTTGATAAAAGCTATTTGCACTTACTTGGAATTTAAGTCCTAGTAGTTCATCGACAATATATCCCTTTCCATATAGAATGATATTCTTATCAGATAAGACCATTGATGTATGTTTATTATTGATGTTTTGAACAATTGTTTTAACCTTAGGATTATACTTAACGATATCTCTAATAAAAGCTTCTGAGTTTCTAATAACACTAGATCCTGTTACTAGTACCACCATATATTCTTCAGTATTAGTACTTCTAATTAAGATATGTCTTAAACATCCTCTATAAGCTCTTTCATCAAAAATAGATATCTTGTATTTATTAATTAATCTTTTAATAGAATTAATTATTTCATTAGCGCCTTTATCACAAATCTCACATTCATCAACTTCTACAATGATATGACTGCTAGGTACATAGTTACCTACTATTAGCTCGTGAGCCTCATTGTAACCTAATGACACTTGAACTTTATTACGATAATTATAAGGATTTTCACAACCTAAAATAGGTTTAACTTTACTAAACCTATTTAAGAGTTTTTCTTCTTTTTCTTGTTTTATTTTTAACTGTTCAAAATAATCAATACCCTGGTAGTCACAACCACCACAGTACTTACTATATGGACATTTCTTAGTCTTTATAGTCATAGATGACACAAGCTAAACGTTTACTATTTTCTTTTAAAGATATGAGCTCACCATATTCTCTTGGTGTATGAATATAGCCACCTCTTGCCCCAATAGAATCAATTGTAGGGATTCCTGCAATTGTTGTGTATGCTGCATCTGAACCGCCTGTTGCTTTACGATACTTCATTGGTTCAATACCGTTATTAATCCAGATTTCATTCATCTTATCAACTAAGACCTTATTGAAATCTTTATATTCCATAGCTTTTCTAGTACCTATTGCTTCTACAGTACAAGTAGTTCCTTCAATAGTACTAGTTTCACATACCTTCTTAATATATGCTTCTGCTTCTAGACGCTCTTTTTCATTAGAGAATCTCACATCAATAGATACATTACAGTTTTCAGGTACAGTATTAACAGCAGTGCCACCAGATATGATATTACAAGAAATAGTAACACCATCTTCTTGTTTATACTTTTCTAATTCAATGATCTTATGTGCAGCTTCGCATATTGCGTTCTTACCATCATAACACATCGAAGAATGCGCAGATACACCAGTTACTTTAAGTTCAAATCTCTCAATACCCTTACGAATAATAACAATCGTACCAGTAGTATTCATCTCAAGATTGAAGAAAGCACTCGCATCTTTAGACTTTTCAACCATCCAATCAATAGTCTTATGATTAGATAATCTAGAACCAACTTCTTCATCAGATTGTAATAATAACATTACTTTCTTATCACGATAGCCACATTCTTTTAAGGCCTTCATTACAAGTAAAGCAATAATTAATCCACCCTTACAATCAGTACAACCAGGTCCATAGATCTTGTCTTCTGTTAAAGTAGTTGCATAACTTCCTAATGGATGAACAGTATCCATGTGTCCAGATAATACCATTGGCTTACCTTCTACATCAGAATTCATAGTAAGACATATGGCATCACCAGCTACTTCATTATGTAATACATCGATGTCCCATAAGTTACGATAACCATAATCAATAAAGTACTTACCTACTTCATCAACACCTTGTTTATAAGAAGTAGGACTTTCAATTGATACAACGTCCTTCCATATATTAATAAATGTAGGATATAACTCTTCTATTTTCTTATCTATATTTATATAGTTACATTCTTTATCTAATTTATAGAAAATAAAGAAAGGATATTCTCTATTTTCTACATCTTTCATTAGATCATCAATATTACCGTATACAAAATCGCCATCTACCTTTACTTTACCAACTCTATTTTCTTCTAGATATTTATTTGGTTCGATTCCTGGATCTAAGATTTTAACTGTATCGCCATCTATACCAATTGCCAACATATAGTGTCCGACATGAGAAAAGACACCAATATGTTCATCATGGTCTCCACCCACATTAATTAGTACACAATGTCCATCTTCTAGAGCTTTTCTAAACTCTTCTTTCTTATCAGTTCTAATGCAACCTAGATTAAACTTATCGCACAAACCTAAACTGTATTCCTTATATTTAGTACCAAAACTAGTATTAGCCTTATAGTCATAAGCTATCTGAATTGCATCTTCTAGCGATAGTTCATAACCAAAGAATTCCGCAATCATCATACCGCAACATATACCACAACCACTAGTTGCGATAGTCGTAGATAAACCTGATATATAATCAGGTTTCTTAGTCTTAGTTACATAAATTACATCAGGATAATCATTTTGATTAATTAGTTTCATCACTCATACACCACCTTACATACTAATTTAATATATTCACATACTACTTCCATATCGACATTAAAACTAACATCATACTCTTCCAAAGCTTCTCTAAACTTATTACTATGAGCATATTTCCAATATGCTAAAGTATAATCGCCTTCTGCTTCAGCTAAAGCAAAATCATAAGATATGTCTTTAAACTTAACAATCTTTACATCTTCAACTCTAACAATACCAACTACTTCATCTTTCTTATCAAAGATAATCTTATATTCATTAGTATAAGGAAGATTTTTCTTCTTGATATCATACATCTTCTTTAAACTAGAAATAGCTCTTTTGTTGCCTGATAATAATAAATCAATTGTTTCATAATCATAATGAATAATGTCATATGATGTAGACTTAACATTATTGTTTTTAGAGTACTCATTCCATAAATCTTTTGCGGCATGTATTAACTTATAATACTTATGAAATCTTCTTAAATCAGATGCATCATTTTCATATGTTCTTGGTTCATATTTAAAATATAGATTACGTGATACATAACTAGCTACCGCAATATCTTTTCTCATTAAACAATAAGCAGATACAATCATCGATGTCTTACAACAACCATCCATATAGAAATGACCACGCATATCAATATAGAACTCTGACATTGCAGCTACATATATAGGATCATAATTCTTCTTAAATTGATTGAATAATTTCTCACAAAATAAATCAATTGTCTTAGGAATATCCTTAATCTTTACATAATGATATTTTAAACATTCATCTCCATGACGATATAAATTAGCCTTATCAATAATACCCTCAGTAATAATTAAAGCAATCTCTTCAATAAAATTCTTTATTTCTTGAGGTGATTTAAATTCATCATCCTTATGTATATAAGCATATTTAATAGCACGATTAAAATTAGCTATCGCAATTTCTTTAGCTACTTGTTCATCATGGATTAACATCTCATCTTTCTTTTTCTTAGAACTAGTAATATCTAAATGACCATTAGAAGTTCTAGACATGATGTGAAGATTATTATTTAAGTCTTCGATGTATTTATCAATCGTAACTATCATCGTCTTAATTTTAGCATTTAATGACTATTTTTTTAATTAGTATATAACACTCTTTCTTTCTCGAATATTACAACAATGCACTGCCGCCTGTAACGATCCAACAAGCCAAAATAGCCACTAAGAATGCGCCTACATAGACACTACCAGTCTTACGATATGTATATGTACATATTAGTGAGAAGACTAATACTTGTGGGACAAAGACAATCATTAGTGACATGAATGGACCACCAAATGTTGAACTAAATAGTAAGTCTGCACCAGGTCCAAAGCCCATGAAGAATGGTGTATATTCTAAGACGATAAGCAACAAGACTCCACCAATCATACATAAAGCATTCTTATACCAACACTTTAAGAATCCTTTAATACCCTTTTCTACAGTACCCTCAGGTTGATTTTGCGCAAAAATCTTCGAATTATTTAATAAGAAGAATACTAAGAAAATAATGATATATACAAAGAATTGACCAAGTCTAGTTAATGAGAAGCTCTTAAAGAATGGCCAGATAAATCTGAAGTCAAGCATAAATAACTTCTCAGCTAATAGACACTCTACATACATTACACTAGCCATAATAAAGGCAAGCAATAAACCCTTAAATAGTAATGTAAAATCTAACTTATCTTTTTTCTCATATGTCGATAAACCTAGATCGACAAAACTTACACTATTACCCTTCTTCTTATTCTTCAAATAAGGAATAATAGTTGTTAATAACATGATAATAATTAGTATTAGATACCAAGATAAGAAACCATTACCTATCGTCATTCTAAAGATACTAGTATCAGGTAGTGGTAATAAACCATGCCCTAATTGAGTCATAAATGGATAAGTCACAAAGGCAATTAGAATAGTAATAATAGCACCCTTCCAATACGCAAAGCCAACTCTAGATTTTCTTAAGATATTTAGTTCTGGTTGTTTTAAATAAACAAAGAACTTAGTATCTAATAAGATATTCATTACTACAAGCATAGTAACAATTGAAGAGAAAGTAGCTAACAATGTTAGTACTTCTTTCTTCATAAAGATTTGATCATTATTATCTAAGTTAGTACTTAATCCAATACTTCCTTTTAACCAATCAATAGAAGTAGAAATCGCATTACTATTATGTGTTAATAATCTATGATTAGTTACTACTAATTCTCTTCTTCTAGCACTACCATCATTAAATGAACCATATGTAGTATTCCATTTACCAGTACCTTTATCTACATCTAAGAATTCACTAGTAATATCATTACTAATTACGTCATCATCTACTGTCTTCTTACTATAGTCTCTAAAGTAATTGAATTCATCATATTTTGCAGTAAGTAATAAGACATTGTTGAATTTTATATTATTAGAATCATAGGCATCTTTACTAAATAATTCACCTGCTTGTAAGATAGTTGCCTTAGGCATAATAGGAGTATTTGAATAAGCTGCAGAAGTAGTCCAAGAAGCCCAAGTACCCATAGAGTGACCAGACACTGCCATTCTAGTATTATCAACTATATCCATTTCACTAAGTAGCTTATAAGCACATATGCCACCCATACTAGAATCAATAAGCTTGTTTCCATCTTCATCTTTAGAATACTTATCTAAAAAGAAAGATAAGTTAGAGAAGTTCATCAATACTTTATATCTAGTTTGACCACCAATCTCTACAAATGTGCCATCTTCTTGAGAATCTAATCCATAATTAACTGTAACCTTATGATTCACATAACCTCTATTAACCATCGAGATATCAGTAGAACCATGTCCAAATTCATCAATAGCTAATACAACAACACCTCTTCTAGCCATCTCAATCGCAAAAGCCGCATCAGTTTCATGGTCATTCTGATAACCATGTAATAACAACAATGCGGGTGCTTTATTATTCGCATCTACACCTTTAGGTACATATAACTTATAAGTTACATTACCCTTTTTAGTTTCGCCATTAGGATCGACATATTCCATTTCGAATGAGTCCATCTTAACATCGATGTTACCGTGATCAGTTTGAATATCATTCGCAATAAACAAACTGCCAAATGTCACTACTAGACAACAAAGTAATACAATAATTCTCTTTTTCATAATTTCCCCTCTAAACTGTTTTGAAATAGTTTGATATTAATGATGGTACTAATGCTTTTGTACCATGTAGTTTTGCTAAAACAATACATTTAATAGAAACTAATGGACTAATTGGCGCAAACTCTAATGGTGATACTTTCATTAGATTAAACATCGCAGCAGCAGACTTTGCGAGTTCATTGCACTTGCCAGAGAAGAAGACATTCTTTTTACCTAGTTTCTTAACAAGATAGTCACCAACTTCTTCAATAGCACAATGGCCTACTACTAATACTTTACCTGTAATAGAATCAATCTCATCCTTATCAAAGCCTTTACCCATAACCATTGTCCAACCACCTTTGCCATGATGGTCATTATACAAAACTTGTAATAAAGTCATTGGATTATTAACGCAACCTTCTTTACAAGCCATCGTCTTTCCAAATATTCTTCTTACGTCATTTGGATATGCATCATATAAATCAGTAGGATACTTTGTATTATACATAGAGATATCACCATCTACTTCAATATCGTCATATGATTTAACACCATCCGCAAGATCTTTCTCAACAGCTAATCTAAGATGGCTTACATCTTCTAATCCTAAACCAAATACTTTAGCACCTATCATATCAGTAGCTACGACATTGTTTCCTGCTATGATTAGTTTTAATGGTAGTACTGCTTTATCTGCTAAAGCTGTAACTGGATAGTGACCGTATATAGTACCCTCAACACCCTCAATAATTGTAAAGTCAGGTCTTACATAAGATAAGACATCAACTAACTTATAGCCAAGAGAATGATTATGATCGTAACCTCTATCTGATTGTCTTGGGAATGCCCATTGATTCTTTACACCAAGTGTTACACCCGCCATAGAGTGTGTCTTTAATTTAGGTAAAGAGATATATAGATTCTTATCTTTATCTTCAATTAAATTCTTAATGACAAAATTAGGCATCTCAAACTTATTAGATTCATAATCATCTTTACCTTTAAATTCAAATATTCTACCCTCATCTTCATCTAGATATACAGGTATAGCACCAGTCTTTCTACAGATCTTTGCATAACCAGTAAGTTCAAAAACAAGTCTCGTGAAATTAGATTGGGTTGAATTTTCAAATAGATAAATCTTATTAGCACCATGACTCTTAAAATAATCAATGACTGCCTCAACAAGTTCTGGTCTAGTAAAGCAATAAGCCTTTCCATCAATACCATTAGGCTTAATATAAACATTCTTACTAGCTTTAAGTAATTTCTCTCCACCCGCATTATCTAAGATTTCATATACAATTTTCTTAATCTCTGATGACATCTCACTAGATAATGGTAAAAACTTAGTACGAGATTCTTTTTGATATTCACTTTCTAAATGCCTTACATAGACTCTTGTTTTCATGTTTATCCCCTTTGCATTTAATATCTATATTTATATTTTAAAGAACTTTTTATATTTAGGTAAACCACCAAAAGTACCGTTTAGATACATTTTTTCAATGTTCTGAGCTTGCCTAGGTGATTCATCTGAAAACCTATGTAAGATTGTTCCTTTTTTTGAACTAAAAGAAACCGCATATATTTGGTCAGGTCTCATTAAAGCGTTATTTAGTAAATTAGTTGAGTGTGATGTTAAAAATACTTGTGATGTTTTACTATGCGTAAAGAAGTATTTAAGAACACACTCTTCTAATTCATTGTGTAAACCACTAGAAAACTCATCAACAACAATCATGCATTCATTATCAATGGCTTTCAAAAAAGAAGGCAACGTTGAGATTAAACTCTTATTACCGTTTGATTCAAAGAATGAAGGAATATATTGATTTGTTCCATCTTTCTTAAAAAACAATATTTTCTCTTTATCATTTTTTATCTTATAAATATTAGTTGTAGGCGTTTCATAATCATATAGGATAGATTCTTTATATCCTATCTCTTTAAAGAACGCGTTAATTCTATCAGTACCATACTTATTAAGAAAATCATTAGCCATTATCATATTTGGTTCAGAACATATTATGTCTTTCTCGTTAGAACGCAGTATTATTGAACGTTTAAGAAAACTGAACCAATCATTTAAAATCTTGTCATCATAAAATCCTGTATCAAAATACACTCTTCTGATAAAAGATACTTTATCAGAAAGATCATTAAAAGTTCTTTGATTGTTGATGTTTACTATTGCACTATTGCCTATACGTCTAATACATTCTTTTTCACCAACAAGCAATTTTTCTTCAACTATTTTTGAAGAATCAATCTTAAAGAAATAATTGACATCCACATCATCAATTTCAAATAGGTAATCTATAGAAAAATAACTATTATCCGTATAAAAACTTGAATATGAATTATAATCTATTTCGCTATTACTAAATAAAATATTAAACAAGATAGTAATACCATCTAATATATTAGTTTTACCTAAAGCATTTTCGCCCACAAATAAAGCGCCCTTAAGGACATCATTATATACATTAGTGTCTTCTAAAAACTTATAATTTGTCTTTGTAAAATCTATAGAAGTTGGTTTATTAAAAAATGTTTTAAAGTTATTAAACGTAATTCTCTTTAACATATAATTTATCCTCTACATATATTATATGTAATTTATTTACTTTCATCAATAATATATTGTAATTTTTTTACACTATTTTCTTACCCGCAACATATTTAGCAATAATCTTATTATCTAGTGAACTACCACTAAACTAAAGTGGCTTTCTGACTTCATTGTTACTTCATCTAAGTATTTGAATATTGGTTCAGATACCATCATTGATGAGTTATATGTAA
>JAGHUL010000028.1 GCA_018064825.1 Candidatus Colivicinus equi | reverse complement strand
GATCACACAATGTTCGAACTAAAAGTTCAAAAAAATTGGGTAGGTCACAGTTTAAAGGAATTAGATTTGAGAAATAGGTTTTCTATCAACGTCATTGGCGTTAATAGAGAAGGAAATATGAATATGAATATTGATCCTGACGACAAGTTCAAAGAAGATGATGTTGTATTGCTTGTAGGTCCTAACGATATTTTTAAAAAACTAAGCTCGATTAATAAATTATAATGCTTTATCAATCTGTTCAACTCGAACAGATTTTTTAAGTGATAAAATATACTTATGTCGAAGAAAGCTAAATCGCACATCACCAAAGTTATTATTCCGCTTGCGGAAAATGTTATTCTAAATTGTGCAGGAGTAGACAGTAACAAGCATAATAAACCTAATAGAAGAAGAAATAAGCGCATTGAAGTAAATATTCACAATGATGATTTATCAATAGATGTGCATGTTCATGCTTTATATGGATATAAGATAGCTGATGCGATTAGCTATATGCAAACCAATATTGCTTCTATCGTCGAAGAGAAGACAAATTATAAAGTTTCAGAAGTTAATGTTTATGTAGATGGATTTGTGGAAGGCGAAAATAAGCAAGAACAAGTTCAAGAAGAAATAATACCTAAAGAAAAATATGGAATTATTGCGATAAGTGAAGCTGATGGTTTGATAAAACTATTCAAAGAATGTGGTGCTGACTGTGTCATTAAAAAGAACGATCCAACAATAGAAGATTTTATAGATACTATTAAATCCTTAAATGTAGAAAACGTTTTTATTATGCCAGATAGCAGCATGGATTATGTAAGTGCAAGTAAATGTAAAGAAACTGTTAAAGATGTAAATATATTTGTTACGGAAACGAAAACAATATTCGAAGTGATTAATGCACTCAATTGCTTTAATAGAGAAATTGAACCAAATGATAATCTTCATAAGATAAAAGAGGAAGTAAGTAGAGTTGATTCATATTCTTTTAAGTTATTAAATGAAGATAAAGAATACGAGAATAAGCTGGTAAAAAGGGATTACTATGTAGCAGCCAATAATGAAGAAGCGCTCGTTGCAGGAAAGAACATGAAAAGAACTATGCATCGTCTTATAGATGATTTATTGGAAATAAGACATAAAGAGTTATTAACGATAATTGTTGGTAAAGATGCGGACGAAAAATTAACAAACAAAATTATTAAATATGTAAAAGATTATAGTGATATCAATATTAGATTAATTGATGGCAAACAATCAGATTATAGTTATTTATTCGGAATACAATGAAAAAATGGTTAACTTTTAAAGAGTCGGTATTAATTATGAGCATGCTTTTTGGTATGTTCTTTGGAGCAGGGAATTTAATACTTCCTGTATACATGGGCCAATTAGCTGGCAAGAATGTTGTTTATGCCGTTATTGGTTTTCTTATTACTGGAGTAAGCTTGCCTTTGCTTGCGGTTGCAGCTCTAGGAAAATCAAGAAGCCAAAGTCTATATGATTTATCAAGTAGAGTTTCTAAAAACTATGGTAAATTCTTTACTACAGCATTATATTTGACGATTGGTCCTTGCTTTGCAATTCCTAGATGTGCAACAACTTCTTATGCCGTAGGTGTTGCTCCAATGTTAGATGCTGACAACAATCTATATCTATTTGTTTTTTCTTTTTTGTTTTTCGTTGCGGCTGCCTATTTTTCATTAAGATCAGATAAGATTCTTACGTATATTGGCAAGATATTAAATCCTATCTTTTTATGTTTTTTAGCAATTATTTTATTTAAGGCATTTACTAATCCTATGGCAAGTTTTTCAACTATTGAAGCAAGTGAGTCTTATATTAATAATTCATTATTCAATGGTTTCTATGAAGGCTATAATACGATGGATGCTTTAGCAGGTTTAGCTTTTGGCATCGTTGTTGTTAACGTTGTTAGAAGTCATGGACTTGTAGATGGTGATGCTGTAGCAGCTAATACGATAGTTGCAGGCATTACTTCTTGTCTATTGATGGGAGTGATATATGTCGCCTTAGCTTTTGCTGGCGCTAATTCACCAACTACAATTGGAATATGTGCCAATGGTGGCGAGGCGTTATCTAAAATCGCTACGTACTATTTTGGCGATGTTGGAACAATATTCCTTGCTTGTATAGTAACTTTTGCATGTCTAAAGACAGCAGTTGGTTTAATTATCAGTTGTTCAGAAGCGTTTTATGAGTTACAAAATCATAAGATTGATAAGAAAGTGTTAGCTATTGTTTTCTTAGCTATATCATTTACAATCGCCAATCTTGGTTTAAACCAAATTATTAATTTTTCTATTCCTGTGCTCATGTTTCTATATCCTTTGGCTATTGTGCTTATATTATTAGCTTTATCTTCAAACGCTTTTAAAAAGACACCATTTGTATATAGAACTACTATCTATGCAGCACTTCCATTTGCTTTATTAGAATTGATTAAATCTCTACCTTTTGATATTAAGATTGTTAAGGTAGTTAATAACCTAGTTAATGCATTGCCATTAGGAAACATTGGTTTGGAATGGCTATTACCGTCATTCGTGGTCTTTGTCATATCGCTTATATATGCTAAGACTTTTTACAAAAAGAAATAATAAAATAATCCGTTACTGAGTAACGGATTATTATTTGATACGAATTGTAACAGAACTGTTATTGTTGAGCTTGTTGCTTTATTTTATTTAATTCTTCTTCTTCTAGCTTACGATATGCAACTTTTCCAACTAATGTTTTTGGCATATCTTTTCTAAATTCAATATCATATGGCATTGCATATTTTGCAATGTTTTTACGACAATGTGTCATAATGCTATCTTTAATCTCTTGGCTAGGTTCAATATCTGGTTTCAAAGTGACGAATGCTTTTACTTTTTCCATCTTATATGAATCTGGTACACCAATAACACATGACATTTGAACAGCCGGATGTGCTTCTAGAATATTCTCTATTTGTGAAGGGTAGACATTATAACCAGAAGTTATAATCATACGTTTAGCTCTTCCTTTGAAGTAGATAAATCCTTCTTCATCCATGATACCTAGGTCACCTGTGTATACCCAAGTTTTGCCATCTTTATGTTTCCTTAAAGTATTAGCTGTTTCTTCTGGATGTTTCCAGTATTCTTTCATTACTGTTGGACCAGCTAGTAAAATTTCGCCTTCTTTACCATATGGAAGTTCTTTATCGGTTCCAGGTTTAACTATCTTAATATATGTATCTGGGAATGGTACACCAATTGAACCTTCTTTTGCGAAATTAACTGGCGTTAAGCAACACGCGGTAACTGTTTCAGTTGTGCCGTATCCTTCTCTAACTTGAATATTTGCTTTATGATCTGCTAAGAATTTATCAAGTTTCTTTTTTAATTCAATTGATAAGCTATCGCCACCTGAGAACACACCTTTAAGTGATGATAGATTTGCTTTTTCCATGCTAGGAAGTCTTAATAATGCTTCAAATAGAGTAGGAACGCCTGCTACAAAGTTACACTTATATTTAACTAAGTCCTTTGCATATGATTTAGGTGTAAATCTTGGTATCAAGATACATCTGCCACCATTCGCAAGCATTGAGTGAACACATACGCCTAAGCCAAAGCCATGGAATAATGGCATTGCAGCAAGCATTTTATCGCCAGGCCTAAACATTGGGTTAGTGGCAACTATTTGTGCAGCCAAAGAATTGAAATTCTTGTTTGTTAATACGATACCTTTAGTTGTTCCAGTTGTTCCTCCAGAATATAGGATTACAGCTGGGTCATTACTCTTACGGTCTACTTTGTAGTTATAGAAACAACATCTAGACAATTTGATGAATTGTTTCCAACGAATTACTGGTGCATCTTTAGGAATACGTTTAATTTTGTAACCATCAGTAAGCATATAACCAGCTTTGATTGGTTTTGATAATTCATCCTTGATAGAAGCAATAATAATATTTACAACTTTAGTGTTTTTTCTGATGTTTTCAAATTTGTGGTAGAACTGATCTAAAGTAATTGCTGTAACAGAATTTGATTCATTCAAATAAAATTCGATTTCCTTCTCAGCTGATAAAGGGTGAATCATATTTGCGATACCACCAATTAGGTTTATAGCATAAAAAGAATAGATTGCTTGTGGGCAGTTAGGCATAGCAATAGTTACGCAGTCACCTTTTCTAACGCCTATTGTTTTAAGGGATTTAGCTACTATATGAATATTTTCCATAAACTTTCTATATGTAGTGTGTCTTCCCATAAAATCAAAAGCTATACTATTTGGATATTGATTTGCGATATTTTCGATTTTATCGTACATTGTACCGTCAAAGTAGTCTAAGAATAGGGGAACATCACCAGTATGTCCTGCCCAAGGCATTTTTACTTCAACTTTTTTAGAACCAGTTTCCGAAATCATATCTGTCACTTTTTTTGTGACTTTCTTAATTTCTTCACCTACTTCAATTTTTTTACGAGCTGGCATTAATACTCAACCTCCTTGTCTAATTCTTCTTCAAGTAATTCAGGATTTTCAAGCAATTTTCTTAATAAGGCAACGGATTTGGAATAATAATAACCATCCGCAATTCTTTCATCAATAGTTAAACCAAGATCAATTGATTCCTTAACCTCGATTTTATCATTTTCAAGTAGAAAAGGTCTTTTCTTTATTTCACCAATAGCCATAAATACAGAATTAGTTCCCCAGTTGGTTAAATGATGGTAACCAGCATGAAGCTTTATAGAACCAAGATTTGTTAAAACAACTGATGAATAATATGGATCTGTAGCGATTAAACTATTTGGTACATAACCAAAACGATCTAATAGCATAATTATATGAACAAGGAACTTGGACAAAAATCTAGGCATTTTATTTAAAATATCCATTGATTCTGTAGATGAATCAACTCGGCCTTTTCTTTGACTAGTAACTTGTTTTCTTATTTCATCGTGAACTGTATCGATAGTCCAATTTGCTTTTGAATGTAAGAAAGCTAGTCCTTCGCCACCATTATCTTTAAATTGTTTCTTAACAACAAAAGAAGCGCTAATTTCATTTCTTTCATATAGATTACTATTAGCGATGAAGTAGTTCATTTTTGGTCTTAAGTACATCACTTTTAACATAGCAGTAACAATTATTTGAAATAAATTATATTTATATCCATCAGTATTATTGCTATTTTTCTTTTCTAAGTATTTATTTATATTTGTTAAATCGATTATTTCTGAAATAAAAGCTTCATTGTCACATCTTTTTGGGTAGATGATTGGACATATGAAATGCATTGAATCGATGTTTTTTAATAGTTTTCCGTCTTTTCTATCTCCAAAAGCCATACATCCCTCCTAAAAACAACATATCTATTATACTTGATAAATATGATTAATTCACGAAATTATTGCTAATGTTGTGCCAAGATATTTGACATTATTTAATACAGATAATACAATTAATACAGTTAATACAGATAGAAAGGAGAAACATGTTTTTAATAAATCTACAAGGAAAAGATTCTATATATGAACAAATACGTGATCAAATAATTAGATTTATAGATAACGGTATTTTAAAACCAAATGATAAATTGCCTAGTTGCCGTAATTTGGCTGCAGATTTAGGTATAAATCCTAATACCGTTAATAAAGCATATTCTGAACTAGAGAAAAATGGATATATTTACACAGTTAATAAGAAGGGCGTTTTTGTGTCCGAATCTAATGATGCTAATAAAGATTCAAGTCGCAGAGATGCTATATATATGGCTAATGTCTTAAAAAACGAAGGCTTTTCTAAAGAAGAGCTAGTAGAAATATTAGAAGAAGTGTACAAGGAGGGTCAAAATGCTTAAGGTAAATAGTATTACAAAGAGTTTTGATAAACAGGTTGTTCTTAAGGACTTAGACTTAACAGTTAATGATGGTTCAATCTTTGGCTTAGTAGGCGTAAATGGTGCTGGTAAGTCTACACTATTGAGAAGTATAGCTGGAATATACATCCTAGATAAAGGCACTATCACATTTAATAACGAAGATACATATAAGGATGTAAGGGTTAGAAAAGATATTTTCTTTGTGAATGATGATACTTATTTCCCATTCGCAAGTTCTATTAAATCATTAAAGGAGTTCTATAAAAGTTTTTATTCTATTGATGAAGTTCAATTCAATAAAGCCATTGCCATCTTTGGTTTAGACGTCAATAAGCCAATTACAACTTTTTCAAAAGGTATGAAAAGACAAACTCTATTATGTTTTGCTTTAGCTATTAAACCTAAGTTGTTATTGTTGGATGAAGCTTTTGATGGTTTAGATCCTGTTGTTAGATACAATCTAAAGAATGCATTAGCTGATTTCATTGAAGATAATCATTCAACAATTATTATTTCAAGTCATAACTTGAAAGAACTTGAAGATATATGCGATAGCTATGGCATTTTAGAGAATGGTCAAATTAATACTTATGGAGATTTATTAGAGTCAAAAGCTAATATCAATAAATATCAAATTGCATTTAAGGAACCTATCGATGAAATAGTATTTAATGACTTTAATTTAATGAAAAAGAGTAAGCAAGGTTCAGTTTATACCTTAGTAATAAAAGGTGATAAGCAAGAGACTTTAGATAAATTAAATGCTTTACATCCTGTTATTTTGGATTCGTTAAGTGTTAATTTTGAAGAATTATTTATATATGAACACGAAGGAGGAAATAGATAATGATAAATACAGAATATTTAAAAAATCTAATATTATCTAAAAAATATTTACTTTTATTCGTATTTTTGATTTCGTTATTATCAGCAACAGTAAATGATGGTGTTTATTTGATTTTATCTATTGCTGTATTGTTGTGCTATATTTTACCAATTGTAATATTTAAATATATTCATGATAAGAAAGCGGTTGATACTTATTTTTCTCTTCCTTTATCAAGAAAAGAATTATTGATTACAGGTTTACTATTCTGTGTTTTAGCAACTATTATACCTAGTGGAATTTCGTATCTTGTTTACAATTTTGTTTATGAAAGCCATTCTGTGCTTTCGGCTATAGGCTTTATTGCTCTTGTGAGCGTAGCTTCTACATGCTTGATATTGTTTAATACGATGTTATATCAACTCGCTAATACGGAGTTTGATGGCATTGTCATGATTGGTGCATATTCATTACTTCCTTTAGCGATACTAGTTGTAATGGATATCTTCCTAGAAGTATTTGTATGCGGATATGCAGAATCAAGCTTCGAGATAGTAGGCTATTTATCACCAGCGTATCTACTAACTGCTATATTTATGCAGAAATATAAAACGTTCCATATAGAACTTAATCTATTAGATTATAAATATTTATTGGCATTAATCATATTTGGAATAATATCTTTTGCACTGATGTATAAATTCTTTCCTAAACGCGATGTTGAAAGAGCAGGCTCTTCTTCAAGCAAATTCTTTGCTTATCCATTTGTGATATATACATATACTTTACTTGTATTGTTTGGCATTTCTTCTAATTATTCTTATTCATATGCAGGAATCTTCAGTTTTTTGAAAGATTTTCTAGTACTATATATAATTACTTTTGCTTTATTTGTAATCGCTCATTTCGTCTATAAACGTAAGTTCTATTTCAATATTCAATTGCCTATCTATTATGTTGTTGTATTGGCTATTTCGTTGTTGTTCTGCACTTTCGCTAGATCAACAAATGGATTTGGTTTAGCTAATGATTATCTGCTAGATAGTAAGAATGTTTTATATGAGATGAATTGCCCATGTGTTAATCAAGATATTTATGAATGGTTTGAAAAACAAACAGGTGAGAAAGTTGATTATTTAGATTTCTATATTAAAGCAAACAACATAGATGGGGACTTGACTGAGAAAGAGATAAATGTAATGGAAAAATATCGTGATATTGCGATTGAACAATTTTATGATAAAAAG
>JAGHUL010000004.1 GCA_018064825.1 Candidatus Colivicinus equi | reverse complement strand
AGTCAAAGTTTTTTGATGGGTTTAGTATTGTCGATGTTTTATATAACAAGCGTAATGATTATTTAATAATTAAGATAGTTAACGATAGTGTATTACCTTATAGTTTATATAGAGACTTAAATGATTATTTTAAAGAGCTTGGTTTAGATAACTTTAAGCTTTATATTAAGGCTAATAAACAAGATTTAGCTTTAAAGGATATTAATCTATATCTAGATGATTATCGTAAAGATAATGATGGTTTTAGAGATTGTGTGCCATTAATTTCTGATAATGGTTTTGTATTATCTTATTCTGATAAGAGTGAGTTCCAAAGAGATTTATCTAGTATAGATGATTTAAAACTATATTTTATTAATATTGGTTATCGTAAAGATATCTTGATGGATCATAAAGATATTAAAGATTTAGTTATAGAAGAAGTTGAACCATTAAAGGTAGAAGAAACTAAACAGGTTGAACATAATAGTAATAATCTTAGACCTTTCTCTAATAATGAACCTAATCAAAAACCTTACTATAAAGCAAAGAGTAAGACTTATACAGATGTTAAGATTGACGATCTTGTTGACACTATGTATAACGTTAAGTTTACTGGTGAGATATTTAAGGTTGATGAAAGAACTACTAAGACACAAATTACAATACAGAATTTGTATGTCAAAGATGATGACAATGCTGTTATTGTAAAGGTTGTTGAATCAAGAAGATTTACTAAAGATTTATTAAAGCTTAATAAAGAAGGTGCTTATGCGAACTTCTATGGTTTATATCGTTTTGACTCTTACGCAAATGACTATTTATTTGAGCCTGATCAAATAGAATTTATTGATAAACCAGTTAAGCTATTTGATGATGCAGAGATTAAAAGAGTAGAGCTACACGCCCATACAAAGCTTTCGGAAATGGATGGTGTATCAAGTCCTACAGAATTAGTTAATAGTGCCTTTGCTTTAGGACATAAAGCAGTAGCTATTACTGACCATCTATGTCTACAAGGATTCCATGAAGCCCAATTAGCTTATAAATCTATAATGAAGTCTCACGATCCAAAACCTGATTTTAAAGTAATTTACGGTTGTGAGATGAACATGGTTGAGAAGGATCTTAATATTGTCTACAACTATGAACAAAATAAAGACTTGTCGACTCAAGAAGCTGAATACATGGTCTTCGACTTAGAGACGACTGGTCTATCTACTAGACACGATTACATCATTGAATTTGGCGCTGTAATAATGCACAAAGGAAATGTCAAAGCTAGTAAAGACTTCTTTATTAAGCCTCCAATTCCGATCAGTGAATCTACTGTTAAACTAACAGGTATTACTGATAATGATGTAAAGGATGCAAGAACTTTTGCGGAATGTAAAGATGAAATCTTAGACTTTATTGGTGATAGAGTATTAGTTGCCCATAACGCTTCTTTCGACTTTGGTTTCTTAAATAGCGAATTGGAAAGAATAGGCTTACCAAAATTAACTAATACTGTTATTGATACATTAGACTTATCTAGATCTTTATTTAAGACTAGAAGGGCATTTAGACTTGGCAATATATGCCGTGCATATAATGTTGAATATGATGAAGAGTCAGCACATAGAGCTAATTATGATGCGGAAGTTTTAGCTTCTATGTATAACCTTATGCTTAAGGATTGTGCTAAGCAAGGCGCTAAGACAATTGAGGAATTAAAAAACTTCCAAGGTGAAGATGCTTTTGTCAAAAATAGAGCATATCACGTAAATATCTTAGCTAAGAATGATAAGGGATTACATGATCTATTTAAGTTAGTTACGATATCAAATACTGATACTTTAGCTGTCTTTGGCAAATCTAGTACAAGTAATCCTAATAGTGATTTTATTGCTGAACCAAGAATCTTTAGAGAGACTATTAATAAGTATCGTGATGACTTACTTATTGGTAGTGCTTGTTTTAATGGTGAAGTATTTGAGATTGCTCATACACGTAGTAAACAAGAATTAGCTAAGGCTATATCTTTCTATGATTTTATTGAGATTCAACCTTTAGAGAATTATCGTTTCTTATATGAAGATAGAGAACAGTTCTCATTAGAACGTTTAAAGACATATTTAAAAGATATCATTGCGGAAGCAAAAGCACAGAATAAGATAATAGTAGCTACAGGTGACGTTCACTACATTACAAAAGATGAGAAGATTTTAAGAGATGTTTATATTACTGCTCAAGCTATTGGTGGTGCTCATCATCCTTTGTATTTATATGATAAAGATAAACGTGCAAAACAAGTTACTCCTGATCAAAGATTCTTGAATACAAAAGAAATGCTTGAAGCATTTGCTTGGTTAGAAGATAAAGAATTAATTAATGAATTAGTTATTACTAATACTAATAAGATAGCTGATATGTGTGATAAGGTTGTTCCTTTTTCTAGTGAGTTAAAACCTCCACACATTACAGATGCAATAAAGAAAGCTAAGAGTTGTAATATTTATGAAGAACCTTTCATCAATACTGATGAAGTAATTAGTGCTGATGAATATTTAAGAAGATTAGTATACTATAATGCGGAAGTTCGTTATGGTAAGAATTATGATCAGAGTATTAAAGATCGTTTAGATACAGAATTAAATGCTGTTATTTCTAATGGTTATGGTGTTATTTATTTTGTTTGTCATTTAATGGTTAAACGTTCTAATGATGATGGATATATTGTAGGTTCTAGAGGTAGTGTTGGTTCAAGTTTAGTTGCGACTTTTGCGGGTATTACTGAAGTAAATCCATTAAAGCCTCATTATATTTGTCCTAAATGTCATCACTTAGAATGGATTGATGATGTTTCTAGTGGTTATGACTTGCCTGATAAAACATGTCCAGAATGCGGAACTATGCTTAAGGGTGATGGCCAAAATATTCCATTTGAAACCTTCTTAGGATTCCATGGTGATAAGATTCCTGATATAGATTTAAACTTCTCAAGTGAATATCAAGCACGTTCGCATTTATTCACGAGAGAAATATTTGGTATCAATAACGTCTTTAGAGCAGGTACGATTTCAACAGTTGCCGAAAAGACAGCATTTGGTTATGTAACAGGCTATTGCGAAGATATGGGTATAACCAATATGTCTAAAGCGCAAAGACAAAGACTAGCTTCAGGATGCGAGGGTGTTAAGCGTACCACTGGCCAACATGCGGGCGGTGTTGTCGTACTTCCTGATGATATGGTTATTGAAGATGTTACGCCTATTCAATATCCTGCCAATGATATCAATGCGCCATGGCGTTCAACACATTTTGAATATCATGATTATTCTGATGTTTTATTGAAGTTTGATAACTTAGGACATGTCGATCCTACGGCTATGAAACTATTTGAAAACATAAGTGGAATTGATGTAAGAAGTATTCCAATGAATGATCCTAAAGTATTATCTTTATTCCATTCTTCGGAAGCTTTGAATATCATCAATCCTAAATATCATGAAGAGACTGGTGCTGCTGGATTACCTGAATTTGGAACACTTAATACAAGAAATACTATTGAAGAAACTAGACCTAAAGTATTCTCAGAATTAGTACAGATTTCTGGTTTGTCTCATGGTACCGATGTATGGCGTGGTAATGCCCAAGAATTAATTAGAAAGGGTATTAAGTTGGCTGATGTTATTGGATGTAGAGATGATATCATGTCTACATTAATGTCATATAGCTTAGAACCAATGGATGCTTTCAACATTATGGAACATGTTCGTAAGGGTAAAGGTTTAACTCCAGATGAACAAGAAAAGATGGAATCTCATAATGTACCTGCTTGGTATATTGAATCTTGTAAGAAGATTAAATATATGTTCCCTAAGGCTCATGCGGTTGCCTATTGTATCATGGCTGTAAGAGTTGCCTGGTTTAAAGTATATCATCCAGAGTTCTATTATGTTTCTTACTTTACGCTTAGATGCGATGCTTATGAAATAGAGACAATGGTTAAAGATGCGGATTCTATCTATATTCGTATGCAAGAACTGATGGCTAAAAAGAATACTAGAGAAGCTAGTAAGAAAGAAGAAGATATCTTTGATACATTAGAAGTATGTTATGAAATGGTATCAAGAGGATATAGAATGTTGAACATCGATTTATATAGATCTCTAGCTACCGAATTTAGAGTAAATCCAGATAACAATCACGAGATTATTCCACCATTTAAGGTATTAGATGGCTTAGGTGATAACGTTGCGATATCGATTGTCGAAGCTAGAAACAAAGGCAATTTCTTATCTAAAGAAGATCTTCAAGATCGTAGTCAACTATCAACTACATTAATTAAAAAGTTAGATGCTTTAGGTGTTCTAAAGGGATTAGATGACACCAATCAAGTATCGCTATTCTAGGACTTTAAATAATAGCTAAAATAACATATAATAAAAATAGCTAAGGAGGTCATTATGCAAATAGTAAATACTACAGAATTGCAGAATAATTTTGGCAAATACCTTCAAATGGTTATTGACGGAATTGAAATCACAATAATTAAAAATGGTAAAGAAGTTGCAAGATTAATATCAAAAGATAAAACTGTTTCATATTTGTCAGATTCGTTACTTGGTGTTATTAAAGATGATATCTCTGAAAAAGAAATAACCAAGAAAAGGATATTAGAACATGAAGGTTTTTATTGATACTAATGTAATATTGGATGTTCTGTATAAAAGAAAAGACTTTTACGAAGATTCGTTAAAAGTATGGAAGTTATGTGAAACAAGGCAAATAGATGGTTATATATCTGCGTTATCTATTCCTAATATCGTGTATGTTTTAAGAAAAGAAATAGATCCTATAAAAACATTAGAAGTAATTAAGAGTATTGATTTAATATTTAATATTTATGATTTAAAAAAAGATGTTATTATGGAAGCTGCGCATGCAAAAAGTGATGATTTTGAAGATGCTATTCAAGCTGTTACAGCTTCAAAAGTAAAAGCAGAGTATATAATAACTAGAAATGTTAAGGATTATAAGAATAGCACTATTAAAGCTATAGAACCATCGGAATTTGTAAAGAATTATTAGCAAAGCAATTGACACACTAGACTTTTATTAGGTTTAGATGACACCAATCAAGTAATTATTCTAGTAAAGAACAAGATTCTTACCTTAGAAAATATGCTTTTTTCATTTAATATTGATACGAAAAAAGGTATATTATAAGTGGATGAAGAATCTACGACATAAGCGTAAGCCTAGTTGTGACTCCCTGTAAGCCAGGAGGAACCCGTCCGTGGCGGGCGTAAAAGAAATACTACGGTGTTGTATCCGGCCATATACAAAATTTGGTCCAGGCTTGATTATTCCTATCCATGTTTGTCATGGATTTTTTTATAGTTTTGAAATAATCCTATGGTAATATAAAAACGGTAAAACTAATATGGTTTATTAAAGAACGATAGAAAGGATAACAATATGTTATTAGACAAATTTCTTGATTATGTAAGTTATGAAACAACATCAAAGGAAGGTTCAGATACTTTTCCTAGTACTAGTAGTCAACTAGTATTAGCTAAGCATCTATATGAAGAGCTAAATAAGTTAGGTCTAAAGAATGTTTCTTTAGATGAATATGGTTATGTATATGGCTACTTAGATGGTGATCCTAATTATCTTACGATTGGTTTAAATGCTCATATGGATACTTCTCCTGATGCATCAGGTAAGAATGTTAAGGCTAGAGTTATTGAAAACTATGATGGTAAAGATATTGTATTATCTCCAAGTTTAGCAACTACTGTAGAACGTTTTCCTAATTTAAGAAATTATGTAGGTAAGACTTTAGTAGTTTCTGATGGTAGTACATTACTTGGTGCTGATGATAAAGCAGGTATTGCCATCATTATGGAAACACTAGAAAAATTAATCAATGATCCTAGTATTAAACATGGTCCTATTTGGGTATGTTTCTCTCCTGATGAAGAGATTGGTATGGGTACTGCACATTTTAATTATGATTTATTTAAAGTTGATTTTGCTTATACAGTAGATGGTGATTTACCTAACTATATAGAATATGAATGCTTTAATGCAGCTAGTGCTGATGTATTAATACATGGTGTATCAGTTCACCCAGGTGATGCGAAGAATAAGATGATTAATGCTTGTAAAGTTGCGATGGAATTTAACGATATGTTAAGTAAAGATGCTGTACCTGAAAAGACAGAAGGATATGAAGGTTTTAATCATCTAACTGGTATGATGGGTGAAACATTACAAGCAGAACTAAAGTATATTATTAGAAATCATGATTTAGATTTATTAAATAAACAAAAACATGATTTTGAAATAATTAGAGATGAATTAAATAAGAAATATGGTTATGAGATTTGTGAACTTAAACTTACTGATTCATATCGTAATATGAAAGAGAAGTTTATAGGACATAAAGAACCTCTAGAATTAGTTAAAAAAGCTATGTCTAAAGTAGGACTAGAATATACTAGCAAAGCTATTAGAGGTGCTACTGATGGTGCTGTTATGACATATCATGGGGTGCTTTGTCCTAATTTAGGAACAGGTGGTCAAAACTATCATGGTGTGCATGAATATTGGTGCCTAGAAGATGGCTTAAAGATGGTTGAATTATTAACTACACTATTAACTATAGCTACAAGATGAAATATATTATTGAAACAAAAAGATTAAAACTTAGAGTCATGAATGATAACGATTTTGACAGCCTTAGGGCTGTCATTTCTGATAAGGAGACTATGAAGTATTATCCTAAACCATATGATGATCTAGGAGTAAGAAAATGGCTTGAATGGTGTATTAACCTAGATAAAGAAAAAGGCTTTTGTCTATGGGCAGTAACATTAGATGACAAGTTTATTGGCGATTGCGGTATCAGCATACAAAACATTGATGGCAAGATTGTACCAGAGATTGGTTATCACCTAAATAAGAATTATTGGCATCAAGGTTATATTAGTGAAGCTAGTAAAGCAGTTAAGAAATGGTTCTTTGAGAATACTGATTATGATGAAGTATTCTCATATATGAATGCAGAAAATAAACCATCAATCAATATAGCCATCAGTAATGGTATGAGCTTTAGAAAGAAATATTATGAAGATGGTGTTCTACACTACGTATACTCTATAACTAGAGAGGAATATGAAAACGGACTTCTTGATTTTATGTAGGAAAACATAAAGAATTACATTTATGAAGAATATTGTTAAGCCTTTTTATAATCTATATTGACACATATAACGTTATAGGTTACAATAAACACATGATAAAGTCATTTACACACAAAGGGTTAAAAGATTTCTATGAGACGGGTTCTAAAAAAGGAATTCAACCTGATCATGCACCAAAACTTGCAAGAATCCTTGATAGACTTGATGCAAG
>JAGHUL010000023.1 GCA_018064825.1 Candidatus Colivicinus equi | reverse complement strand
GTAACAAACATTTCAGAAAAAGTAACAAATTTTGCGAAAGCAAAAGGCGCAGACAAGAAACGTGCAAATATGTGTGGCCTATGTGTAGAAGAAATGGCAGCTAATATTGTTGAACATGGTTTCACTAAAGGAAAACAAAATAAAAAATACGTCATTGACGTATTCGTAATGTATAAAGATGAAGAATTTACAATAAGATTAAAAGATAACTGTGTACCATTTGATCCACACAGCAAACTAAAGATACATAATCCTGATGATCCATGTAAGAACATCGGCATCAGAATGATATCAAAAATCGCAAAGACTATGAACTACCAAACAACATTTGGTATGAACGTTTTAACAATAACGCTATAATAACCATATAAATTTGAATTATTATTCAAATTCTATTCCATCATTCATAGATTTAATCTTAGCTAGACATTCTACTCTATAGCCTTGTTTTTTAATACGCTCTAATCCAGGTTGATATGTCTTACATGCAACAATACCACAACCTAATACATTACACTTGGCTTGTCTACATATATCAAGTAAACAATTTAGAGCCTCACCATTAGCCAAAAAATCATCAATGATTAGAACATTATCATCTTTGCATAAATACTCTCTAGAAACCTCTACATACTTCTTAGAACCTCTAGTATAAGATGTCTCATCCGCATGATAAGTATCATGAAACATATTCAAAGCTCCATCTTTCTTCGCGAATACAACAGGACAATTATCAAAGAAAGTAGCAGTCACAAAAGCAATCGCAATACCACTAGCCTCAATAGTTAAAATCTTAGTAGGCTTACAATCCTTAAATATTTCTTTAAACTCTTTACCAATCTCAAAAAACAAATTAACATCAATCTGATGATTCAAAAAAGAATCAATCTTCAACACATCATTAGGATAAACCTTACCATACTTAACAATCATCTCTTCTAATAGTTTCATAATCACCTCATCAAATTTGTTTTATTTAATAGTTTTAAAAACAACTCAACTAACAACCCCGTAAAGATAAACATAATAACCGTACCAACACCAACAACAGCACCAAGCAAATAACCAACAACAATAAAACTAATATCAACAATCCACTTAATAGTATGATAGTTATCTATCTTAAAAGCCTTTTTTAATCCAAATAAGAAACAATCCAAATTAGCATACCCACACTTACTAAACTGTTGAATCGCTATACCAAGACAAAACAAAATCGTACCAGCAATCATATAAATAATTCTGATAACAACACTATCAGTATCAACAATAAACAAATTAGTTAAATCGATAAAGTATGAACAACAAAATAACCCCACAAAAGAAGCAACAGTAACATTCTTCTTATCAAATATATAACCAATTAAAATCTCAACCAGACCCACAATCAAGTTACAAGTACCATAATCAAGATTACAGTTCTTATAAATACCCGTAACCAAAGTAGCCATTGAATTACCACCAAACAATGACCTATTAGATAAACTGATACTTAAAGCAAATATCAAAGTACCAATAATAAAAACAGTATATTTTCTAATAATCTTCTTATTCATAACAATAATATACAACAAAAAATATGTTCTAACTACTTAGATTCAGTTAGAACATATTCACGAATTTCATATCTATCATAATCATTATTCAGATAATGAACTATATAGTTTTGAGCAACAGCAAATGATTTATAAATCTTAGGATAAGATCTATCATTAGTTGTCTTTGATTTATATCTCTCTAATAATTCATTCTGTAAATTGTCGTATACACCCCACAATTTAGTAGGATAACTATCATCTCTAATAAATCTTCCTCTGCCCATAATTTTCTCTTTTAATAAATGATACTTAATTGAATAAAAATATTCAATGTTTATTATTAAAAAATTACATTTTAGCGTATCAATCACTAAGAATCATAATAAAAGGCTATCGGTAATCCGATAGCCCTAGGTAAATTTATACCTTACTATTATTCAACACCAGTTGATACAATTTTGATTGTATCATCTTTCTTTTCGTGACCTACGTGAATATTTGATTTAGCAGCAACACCTTGAGCGTTCCAAATGTTGTGAGCTACAAATTCATGATCACCATAATCCAAAGTCTTTAAGAAGTCACCCTTTAATGTGATACCATTCTCATTTACTTCGTAGAAAGAAGGTTCTAATTCCTTACCATCTACAGTATAGAATGTTGGAGTCCACTTATTTTCTTCTGTTTCTTCTTCCTTATGAAGTTCAACAGCTATAGTGATATTTCTATCTTTCTTGCTACCCTTAGTGAAGTTTAATCCAGTTGCAGTAGCATCATACCAACCATCAAATACATTAACAGTAGTTTTACCCCAATAGTTCTTAGTATCATCAGATAGTTTGATATTCTGTCTAAATCCAGCGCCTAAATCAATAATAGCAACTCTATTAGATTGTGCTGATCCAGTGTATCTAGTGATTACTTCGTATGGTAATTCATTTCCATCTTCATCAACAAATACTACATCACCAATCTTGTCTTCAAGCTCTTGATAGTTATCAATAATAATTTCTGCCACGCCAGTCTTAGCGTTTGTAATAGCTGGGCTATTTGTCTTGATTTGCAATGGAGCCTTGTAGATTGTGTATTTTCCAGGAACAACAGTAATAGCATAGTTATCTGTTACATCAACAGGATCTTCACCCCATTCTTTGCGAGCTACAGTCACTTCAGCTGTTAGTTCGTATTCACCAGCATCTGAGCCTGCTGCTTTTGCGATTGTAACTGTTGGAACATCTGCCCATTTATGATCAAACCAAACAAACTCGCCTTCAGTAACAAACCACTTCAAACCAGCTAGTTCTTCATCACTTACATCTTTTCCATCATAAATTTTTCCAGATTTTGTGCCTAATGTAATTTCAACTTCTCTTGGAGCAATCGTCACTTCAATAATTTCAGGTTCAGTCCAACCGTGATGTGTTAATTTTGTCCATGCAACATTATATGTTCCTGCATCTTTTGCATAGATTTCATCAGCAGTATCTTTCCATCCACGATGATGAATTTCACCATCTTCTCCGATTAATTGATAAGCGTAATCAGTGTGACCTTTTCCAGGGTTAACTAAATTTTGGAAATGACCATCATAAACCAAGCCGGTAATAGCAGTTGGATTAAAATCAAATTGATTATCTTCTTCAACCTCTAAAGGTTCAGCGTCATTTTGTTCTACACCAACTTCAACAATTTCGGCCACGCTGATTTCTTCTGCAGTTTCTTCTCCCTCAGCAGCAACGTTTACAACACCAAGTGTTACAACCATTAAAGCTGTAAGAAGAACTGTAAGAAATTTCTTCATATTTTCTCTCCTCTCCTCTTAAATATTAAAGAAATGTTTCCAATATGTCCTTACATTTATTAGATAAGGATTATGAAGCATTCATCACAACATAATACACACATTGTAGAATTATTCTTTCATTTGTTTACGTACTACAACTGAACAAATAAGCACAACATAAGCATTAAATGTGATGAAACTTGCAAAAAATCCCTATATAAAAATAGTAAGAAAACATTGATTTAGTTTCTTTTCGCGTTGGGGTATTGCGAAAAAAAACAAGGTTTCATCCCTTCGCTTATATTATCTATTAATATCCTATGTTTGTCAACAGCACCCCCTTTAATCTCGATACAAAAATAAAGACTAAATTTCATACTTATTAAGTTACTAGACCACAATTTATTACTTATATAGTTACTAGACCATAATTTATTACTTATATAGTTACTAGACCATAATTAAAAGATGATTCAAAGTTGATATCTCTATCAAAATTGAATCATCTTTTTAGTGTTTTAGTAATTCGCCCACATAGAAGTCCAAACGTTTTTCCCACGATAGTTCAACCTGTGACTACGTTTTTACCCCCACGGAAGTTCACATTACCATTGATTCTTTAAATATTATTGATAATTTATTTAACAGATGGGAATACTTCCATTTCAATATCTGATAATGGATAAGTAGCACATGGATGAATCCAACCAAACTTCTTATCAGCTAATCTTCTACCATCATTAGATTCAGGAATATATGTATCACCTTTAATCAATCTAGAATGACACCAACCACACATACCTGATCTACAATCAGATGTAACTCTAATACCTGATTCTTCTATAGCACGTAATAATGTTTGGCCATTCTTACATGTAATATCTTTATATTCACCACGTATCCATACTCTTACATTAAATGTTACATCTTTAATATCCTTTGGATATTTTTCGTCTTTAGTAGGATCACCATATTCACCTGATAATTCAAATCTTACTCTACGTTTAGGAAGATTCAATTTCTTGATTTCTTCTTCTTCGTATTTATACATAGCCTTAGGACCACATACAAAGATCGAATAATCATCTTTACCATACTTCTTAATTAGTTCTGCAGAAATAAAGCCGTGTTCACAACCCTCATGTTCATCATCTGATAAAACATGTACAACTTTAACTTTATCTGACTTAGCTGCTAGAGCTTCTAATTCATCTTTCAATAAGATGTTGTCATATTTTCTATTTCCATATAGGATTGTTAAGTTATAATCTTCTTCATTATCTACAATACTATGTGCCATAGCTACAAATGGGGTAACACCACTTCCTCCAGCTAATGCTACAACATTCTTGGCATCACGTAGTCTTTCATAATTGAAGTGTCCTAATGGGCCAGATATAGCTACTTCTGTACCAACTTTCCAATTATTTAAGATGTAATCAGAAACATAACCATCATCAATCTTCTTAACTGTAATAGTATATGTACTTTCTTGCTTTAAGGCATCTTTTGGTGCACTACATATTGAATAAGGTCTACACATAAATTTGCCGTCAAATTCACATGCAACACTTACATATTTACCAGCTTCAAAATAAGCTAATTCTTTACATCCTCTATCTTTATCCGCAACTAGTACAAATGATTTAGCACCATCATGTTCAATCACTTCTTTTACTTTCACTAATTGATAATCAGGATGTAATTCAGCTGCAACAATATTAGGATTATAGATTGAAGTAGGAATACTATTATCACCCTTAGCTAATTCACTAGCTCTAAGTTTAGTTTCATTTAAGAAAGCACCAACGCCAAGTCCTTTTAAAGCCTTCTTATCATAATTATATTTAGCCATCTTACTTACCCTCCTTCATATCTTGAAGCATGTAACGAGCTTGTTCCATACCTGACATATAAGCTTGAGAATAACCATCCATTTGTGTACCATGACCACCACAGAATCTTAAGCCCTTAATTGTGTAGTCTTCTTTGTGACCCATCTGAACTCTTGGGAACATACCATCCCATGTTTGTGGTCTATATCCATATACATCTCCAAATGGTGTTCCTAAATATCTTGCCCAAGTAACAGGAGTTGCCACAACAATCTCTTCAATATGATCTCTAATTGGTTTACCAATATAATCTTCAAATTGTTTGATTGTTTCATCCGCAATCTTATTCTTCATTTCAAAGTAATTCTCTTTAGTTACAACCTCTTTATTCCAAGCATCCTCTTTATAGAATCTCGCAAACTGTACAAAGCAAGTACCCTCAGGAGTTGCATCAGGAATAACTTCATTAATAATAGTTACACAGTTCTCATTATGTGTATCTAATCTAACACTATTATCATATTGAACCTTATTATCACCAGTTGATCTTAAGAAAGCATCATATGCTTTAAAACCAAGTTCTTCATAAGGAATATCAAGAGCTAAATAAACAGTAGTACAACTAGAAGCTAATGCTCTTGCATTCATTGCACGCTTATCGTATTCAGGAACTTCATTAGGATCAACCATACGATCAAATACAACATGAGGCATCAAGTTAGAAATAACTCTATCACACTCAATATAAGTACCATCATCTAGTTCAACGCCCTTAACTTCTCTATTCTTGATATCAATCTTCTTAACCTCTGCGTTATACCAGATATCACCACCCATATTTCTAATAGAAGTATCAAAAGCCATCGAAATTTCATGAGATCTATTCTTACAAATAAATGGCTTTCTAACCATATATGTATAAGTCATAAAAGCATAAACCGCAAAAGACATCAAAGTAGAATCAACACAAACATAATCCCAATAAGACTCAAGCATATGTCTAGCCTTATCAGGCATATTTAGTTTTCTAAGCATTGTATCAGTAGGAACAGGAACTAACTTCATCAAATCATGATATTTAATCATCATCTCAATCTTAGCTAATCCCTCTGGTTCATTATTATGCTTTGCTAACCAATCAACACCATCACAAACCATTCTACCTAGTTCAAAGAAGTTAGTAACAGACTCTCTAGAACCAGGAACTTCTTGTTCCATCTTGTCGATAAAACCTTGTACATCAGCTGGGAATGTTGCATCATACTTTTCATCTTTATTTGTACAAATAGTACGGAAAGCTTCATCAACACCTACCCAATCAACATCTAAATCATACCAATCTAATAGTTTTCTAACTGCACCTGCATTATCCTTGTCACCCATCTGACACATTTCATGAAGTGTAGCTTCAAACTCAAATCTGCCTCTGACAAAACTTGTTGCACAGCCACCAGGTAAATTATGCTTCTCTAGCACTAAGACCTTCTTACCATTCTTAGCTAGATAAGCAGCAGCAGAAAGGCCACCATTACCTGCACCGACAACGATTACATCATATTTCTTTGACATAATATATTGACTCCTTTATACAAAAACTACTTTAATTATATCTTATTTGTTAATTTTTTAACAAGTTAATATTCTTCTCACACCATCCACATAATCGTCTAAAACCACGTCCATCTTTGGATACAATTTTAATACCACGCAAATTCATCATATATATTTAACACCCTCATTTTATTTCTTATACTAATTGTTGATTTATTTACATATTCTTTTAGTTTTTCTTTGTCTAATATGCTCCCATTTCTTTAAATATTCAAATACCACTCCTTGTACAAAACTTTTACCAATCAATAAAAAGCTATTGGAATTATTACGGTATACCGCTATAGTATACATGAAAGGATAAAACATGCTTATCACTAATTATTTAACAGATAACAACATAACTAAATATCAGTTATCAAAGATGACAGGATTACCATATAACACTCTTAACGATTTTATTAAAGGTAAAACAGATATTGCGAAATGTACTGGTGAAACCTTACTTAAAATCGCAAATACGCTTGGATGTACGGTTGATGATTTTTTATATGAGCGATTCCGTTCATCTACATTAAGTATAGATAGAATAAAAACGTTCATTACTCCTATTGCAAAAAAATATAAGTTAAAAAACGTTTATGTGTTTGGATCTTACGCTCGTAATGAAGCCACTAAAGACAGTGATGTCGATTTATTAATCGACCGTGAAGGTTCTACTATACACGGATTATTTGATATGAACGCACTACTCA
>JAGHUL010000005.1 GCA_018064825.1 Candidatus Colivicinus equi | reverse complement strand
CACGATAATAAGTCCAAGACTAGATACTGGCTTGTTGCTGACAATTACCAGATTAGGAGTTTCACCCAACTATGTTGTATGCACCGAACTGGCGCTCCCTCATGAATATTATATATTTAATACATATAATATTCAACATATTATGCGCATATTATGTTTGTATTATTAAAAAACAAAGACTCAAGATTATTCTTCAAGAATTTACTTCTTTCTAACAGGAATCCAAATAGCACTATGATAGTCTTCACTAGACATATCATTTGTGCAATCATACCATTCAATAGAGATATTATCTCTAACTTCATATTCGTTATTATTAGGAATCCAATCATTGAATATTTTAGTATTGGTTTCTTGTAATGTTTTAGGATTAGGACCAAAACAATCAAATACTGCCCAATCTCCTCTTTCTAGTTCAACTAATTTCATACCCTTAGGTACTTCACCACCTGTATATCTTCCGGCAATCATATACTTGAAACTCTTTGCATCACCATCATCCATACACAAAGCGTATTCACCAATACAATTGTCTACGATGGCATGTTCTTCCTTAGTAACAGGATCTAAACCTGCATATATTCTTGTGCAATGTTTCTCACAAATCTCATCCCAATACTTAGGAATCATCTCATATGAATTCTCAAAACTGAATTCTTTTTCAAATCCTATTAACTTAATAGGAAACATAGGTGTAATTTTAACTTTCATCTCTTCTTTTTGTTCGATAACTATTCTAACTTTCAAACGATAACAAGGCCTATACGAATCCCCCTTCTTCACTTTAGAAGGTGTTGTTCCATGAAACTTAGAAAAAGCTTTAGAAAAAGATTCTGGTGTTTCATAACCATATTTATAAGCAATATCAATTATCTTACTATTATTTTCACTTAGCTCACGTGCTGCTAAGTATAATCTTCTATTACGTATGTATTCACCTATTGAATAACCTGTAAGTATTTGAAAACTTCTTTGTAGATAAAACTCTGATATTCCAATATACTTCGCTATCTTTTTGATACTGATATTATCTAAAAGATGGTCTTCAATATAATCAATAATCTTTTCTAAATCTTGTTTCATTATTCTCCTTTCGACATTATCATAGAAGAAATAGAATCATTAATCTTGTCTTTTATTGTCTTTTTATGACATCTAATAAATATTTTTTAACATAATCTAAATCACTACTAGTTAAGATAGGAATAAGGTTATTAATCTCTTCAACAGATTTATCCCACCATTTAAACTCTAATAATAAAGAAATAAGTTCATCATCAAAACGTTTTCTAATAACCCTAATAGGATTACCAGCTACAATCGTATATGGTTCTACGTTCTTACTTACAACACTATTTGCGCCAATAATAGCACCATCACCAATCTTAATACCAGGCAAGATAGTTACGTTTTGGCCAATCCAAACATCATTTCCTATAACCGTATCACCCTTATAGTTCATATCCTTATCTTTAGGTACATTAGCCTCGAAACCTAGAGTATAGAAAGGGAAAGTAGAAACACTACTCATCTGATGATTCGCATCATTCATCATGAATTCTACCCCTTTTGCGATCTGTACAAACTTACCAATAATTAGTTTATCCTTGCTCCAAGGATAGAAGTTTGTAACATGAGTTTCAAATTCTTTATCAGCTATATAAGTAAAGTCTCCAACAATGATATTTGGGTTAGTAATTGTTGGTTTTACATAGATTTCGTCTTCATAGTCCTTAATTGGATGAATAATATTAGGATTTGGTATCATTTTTGTATTCATAAATATATAATATCTTATAAGAGGTAAAAAAGAATATGGAACTACAAATTTTATACGCGATTCAATCATTAAGAACCGGACTATTAGATAACATAATAGTATTTATCACAAACTTCATAGGAAAGAATGCGGAGATATGGATTGCTTTAGGTATTGCGCTACTAATCTTTAAGAAGACAAGAAAAATAGGACTAGCAGTATTACTATCATATGGACTTACTTGGGTAATATGCCAAGATGTCATCAAAGACATTATTTGTAGACCTAGACCATGCCACGTTGATGAAACAATTGAACTATTAATTAAGAGACCATCAAGCTATTCATGTCCATCAACACACTCTGCTTTAGCAGCAGCTATGGCAGCTAGTGTATTCTACTACAATAGAAAATTCGGTATTGCCGCAATCGTTGTTGCACTTATTATTGGCTTTAGTAGAATGTATCTATTCGTACATTTCCCAACTGATGTCTTACTAGGTTATGTAGTTGGTACTATTTCAGGAATTATTGCTGGAAAAGTAGTAGACATTATAGCTAAAAAGATAAATGAAAAAACTGATAAGATTATCTAATCACATATACTATTATCCCTATGATACTCATGGAGATAGGCCTAATCTTTACTATATAAAAGGAAAAGATTATTCTATAGTAATTGATGCAGGAAACAGTAAAAGACACGTAGAAGAGTTCTATAGCGCCTTAAAACAAAATAATTTTATTGATCCTAAATATACAATAATAACCCATTGGCACTGGGATCATACTTTTGGTATGAAATACGCCAAGGGAGAAAAAGTATCATCAATTAAAACATATCAAAAATTACAAGAGATAAAACAATACAAATGGACTATCGAAGAAATGAATAAACGTCTAGAAGCAAAGATAGAAAATTCATTTTGTCATGAAAACATCTTACTAGAATATCAAGATCTAAATGATATAGAAGTTGATTTACCAGATACATATATCACAAAAGATACAACATATAATCTAGGAGATCTAGAGATACAAGTACTATTTGGAACTTCAACTCATACTGAAGATTCAATATTCATCTATATACCAGAAGATAAAGTACTAATAGTATCAGATGGCGATTGCCCTGATTACTATATAAGTCAAGAATATCTAGATAAAAAGAAATTGACCGACATGATCAATTTCTTTAAGTCACTAGATTATGAATATCATTGTCTAGGACATGCATTCCCTGAAACCAAGAGTTATGCCCTAGAAAGACTAAACAACGAATTAAATAAATTCACTATTTAATAATTTCAATATTACCATCAATATCAATCTTAATTACTTTATTCTCATTCTCGAAGAATCTAACTAAGATTGTTTTTTCATTACAGTTAACTACTTCTGTAAAAGAAGACTCCCAATACTCATTAATATCTTGTTTCTCTTGTCTAGACAAACCACGTACAGGGCTACCAAGAGCTTCAAAACATTCATATAAGAATTCTTTATTCTCTTCATCCATTAAGATGTCATAAGTCGCAAAGAAAGTAACACCAACGCTCTCACTTCTAACATCAAATTCACTATTATAAGGATCATAAACTTGAGAATAAGAAACTCTCTTCATTAAGTTAAACATATCCTCTTCAGACTTAACACTATCGATATTTTCCATCAATAGATTATATCTACCAACACCACACTTTAACTCTTCAAACTGATTTAATGTTGGTTCTATATAGAAATTAGTTTGACATGGTTGATATTCATGGAAGAATATCTCATTACAAGCAAACTCTAAGATACCATACTTACCACTACTATCAGCTAATAAGAAACAATAGTTCCAATAGTCATCCATAGAATATACATCTAGTGTATGAACATAATCTATAGCCTCATCAACACTAGCACAGTTTTCACCAATATATCTAGGAAGTTCAAACATATATACGCGCTCATCAGCGCCAGGATTAGTACCACTGCAAGAGAACTTAGAGTCTCCCGTAGGCCAAGCCTCACCATTACGCATATTAACTTCAATATATAAACCCTTCTCATTTAAGACATCATCAGCCATAAAAGGAAGAACTCTAGCTAAAGTATCAGGAACGCCATTTGCTAAAATCTCATTATAATCAGGAGAAACCTTCCTAAAAGTATAAGCAAGATTAATAGTCTTATAATGATCCTTAACATCAGTTCTAAATATATAAGCAGGTTTATTAGAAACATTTAAATCCATGTTTCTACCAATAATAGTAGTACCATCATCTAATGTCTTAGCGATAGCAGAACAACCACCATCACCCCAGTTATCATAATTATTCTTAAAATATTCACTAGCGAAATCATAATCTAACACAGTAAAAGTTCCTGCATCAAAGACATAATCAAATACTTTTGTAAGATTAACAGTAGGATAATCATTTGCACAAGAACTACAAGGAATGATCATCAATACTACCAATAATAACGATAATAATTTCTTTCTCATAAATAACTATACCTCACATATAATTGTCACAAATTTGTCACAAAACTGCAAATTACATATTAATAGAACCCCACAATCTTAACAAAGTAGCGATAAAAAAATAGAAGTTTTTTTCAAAAAGAAATTACAACTTAGCTTATCTATCTTGACAAGTTTTCCATCAAAAAAGGTGATTACTTATAATCACCTTATTAACCAAATACTCTTGAAATCACAAAGCTCCGCATTTGTTATTCTCTCTTTTTCCGACACTTCAGCATTGTAAGGATGTTTTGATTCATCGCCACTGCTATCAAAACTAAGGTCGCCATTAGGACAATCATCCTCTTTTTCTATGGCATAGTGTTACCAACTATATTTGCTTTATCTTAACTGCAAAATCAAGGGGTATTAGAAAATTCTGTCATTATATAAGGATCTTTATCTGCAACAACTAATAAGCTTTCAAATTCACCATCTACATTTTCAAAAGTCCAGGTAGTTGTTTTATCATTATTGTTTTGACAGCCATTACATACGAAAGCTTTTCCATCAGACATTCTAAAAATTCTACTATAGATAAATATTGTAGTACGTTCAATTGTATATATACCGACTTTAGGATACTCAAAATCAGGATCATCAATTCCTGTATATCCACCAGATACTTTTTCTAGTTCATCATCTTTTAATCTAACAGTTTTCTTTTTTTCTGTCATAAGTCACTTATTAATATATTAATATCATTTCTTTGTATTTAATAGATAAATGCATAAACTAAAGAAATATTAATTAGGGTTATACTTACAAAAACCTCTAATAGAGCCTTCCATGTAATGAGGGCAATCCACACAAATGCCAGAAAACACAGGTGTGTCGAAGTGACAAGTATTGTTGTAATTAACGACCATACTGCCACCAGTAACTTGCTTAAGCTCATCTTCAGTAAGTTCTTTTAGCTTAGAACTTATTGTTATACACTCTTGTTTTAATTGATCTAATTCTTCTTGTGTTTTTGCCAGATACATTACACTTCTTAACAGTAAAATTATTCCATATTCTTATCTAATATGGTAGTGTTGGATCTTCGTCTAAACCGATAGCTTTTAAATCTTCACTACTTAATCTTTTTGTGCGGATTATAGGATCACCGCCCGTTACTTGTTTTAATTCTTCTTCAGTTAGTTCTGTAAGTTTATTATTTAATATTTCATATTCTTTTTTTTAATTCATTTAATTCTTCTTTAGTCTTTGCCATAAAAAATAATCTCCTAACACAAATATATACGTGGGTTATAGAAAAAGGCTACAAAACACGCATATCCAAATTAAATAGACATAAATATATTCTCTAAAAAGCTAATTCCATAATTATTCCGACATATAATCAAGAAACCCATTATTAATAAATGAAAAATTAGCCAAAAGTATTGCATAAACTCTATTTATTTGATAGTATAAATAAGCACTGATGGTGCGTTAGCGAAGTTGGTTATCGTGCCTCCCTGTCACGGAGGAGATCACGGGTTCGAGTCCCGTACGCACCGCCATCTGTTAAAACGAACCCTTAAATAAAGGGTTTTTTTAATGCTTATATTTTTATGATACGTTTGTGATACGCTAGCAGTAATGATTCACTGATTATACTATTCAAATCTAAAATTAATACTTTCAGAAGTATCGTCTTCATAAGTTACGGTTAAAGTGTATTTTGTATTCTTGATAATTTTTACTTCGCTTTTATTGCCGTTTTGACAAACAACATTATCTTCTTTATCGTTTGCTACTGTGGCTTTTTTTACTGTACCAGTACATGCGATTTTTAATGTCACCATGTCTTTGTCAGTATCTAATACAAATTCATTATTAGAGTATTTAGCTTTATAATCTTCATTTGAAACAATAGATAATTGTTTCCATAATGGCTTATTAGTTACTCCCATGTATATACCAAGTGCCATAAATATAGCAATTAACGCTATCTTAACTTTTCTATTGGAAGTAATAATCTTTTCAGGATCTTTTACATATCCAACATATTTATCAACTTTACCTTTTTTGTCTTTAAGATAACTGATTTGTCCAAATACAGTTGTCTTATATGCTTCTTTTTGTGTTTTGCTGATATCTTTTCCACAGTATGCACAATGCTTCGCTTGCATCAAGTTAGTTTTATGACAATAAGGACATACGTTTTTGATAGTTTTAAACTTATTCACTTAATAATTCCTCGAAAGTTGCAGAACTACTTTCATCAGATACAACTGCAAATGTATCTCCTTTATCTATTAATTCAAGTCTTCCAAATATTACATCACCGTCACTTGAAGACCAATCACCATCATCATAATAATAATATGCATAAATATGATCTCCATCCTTTACAACTAGTGAGCCAATATCTGCATCTTCATCTGCAAACGCAGCTGAAACAGGCCCTGATACTTCACCATTTTCAAATATAGTTGAATCATATTCTTGATCTGTACAATAACTTATAAAATTAGCCATGAAGTTATTCCATTGATCATCGTCAACGTTATATCTAGTTTGTCCACCGTTTTCTTCAACAATATCATTTTGTTCAACAATGATATCGTTTTGTTCAACTACTGCTTCTGTATTTTCTTCGTTATCAATAACTGGTATATTATTTTCTACTGTACTAGTTTCCTGTGTATTTGGTTCTTCATATATTTCTGCTGGTATTTCAACATAATTAACGTTTTCACTTTCAACTACACTTCCTGGTTCTTCCATATATTGTTTATTTTTATTAGTTGTAACAACATTACTAACTGTTGTAACACCCGATACAGCAACAGAAACTACTAAAAAGAAACTTGCCAATTTAGACAAAAAGAAATTTTTAGCAAAATTATATGTTTTAGAAAAGGCTTTACTTTTGGCTTGCTTAACTATGTAATCTTCAGCGTATGTTAAAAAACCTAATTTATCGTCTTTTGGATTTACTGGATGAGCACAATCAGAACATAAGATACCTACATCGCATGCATCTTTAATATCTTTTCCACAGTGATAACAATATTTTTTTATATCTTCACTCATCACCGTCATTATATCAAATAAAGAACAGTGTTACTTACTAATACGATTTTGGTTCTAATTCACTCATTAGTAGCTCTCATCTTTCTCATCATCATAGTAATCCATAGCATCATCTTCATCATCAAAATCATCTTCATATGCTTCAGCAAAGTCTTCTGATGAATCATATTCATCTACAGCTTCATCATGACCTTTTCTATGACTTTCATTTTTATAATGGACTCTACCATCATTAGAAAAGATAGTCTTAATAGTATCAACTTCTTTCTTACCAGTTAATGTATCAATAAAATCTTTAAATTCTTTTTGAGTGTTGTTTTTCATATTTTGCCTTCATAACTTTAATATATATTGTCACCTGTAGAAAAAATGGGACAATCAGTCCCGTTTGCTTATTTGTTAATTAATTGAATAAAGCCTATCATTGCTTTGTGGTTCAGCAAAATATACATAATCATCATCACTGTATAGTTCTAATTGTTCATGATGCATGTCCCTTAATTGTTGCAGGTTCTCAGTAAACTGATATACCGGTGCTTTTTGATATTTACTTAAATTTTTGATCTTTTCTTCTATGCTGTCCTTGCTATGATTTTTTAAACTCTTACCACCAGATATTAGTTTTTCGCCTGTATTAGTTTTATTTATTAGTGGAGTTCTCTTTGCCACATTACCTAAAGCTTTTGCTGCGTCTCCCGCTAAATCAATAGCTTTCAAGTCTAATGATTTCTTTGCATAGTTTTCCAATTTATAACTCACTTCAGAAAAAACATCTCTATATTCACTAGATAATCTCTCAATATCATTTTGAACGTTTAATAAATAGTTTTCGTCATAACTCTCAGTTACTAAAGTATGAACATATTCTGAAAACGAAAACAGGAATACGGCTTTTTGATAGTTTTCTAAATATCTAATTGCTTTATCAACTTTATCACTAGCTTTGTCATCTGTATGCATTAAATCGTCTAATAAACCGGCGTCCTTAGTTGCATTGTGAGCTAGTTCTTTATACTCTTTAATAAATGCGAATGATTTACGCTGACATTCAACCACTGCTGCTGTTTTTGAATTAAGCCATAAATGATTACCAGCATTAAATTGATAATCTCTTAATGTTTGAACCAAAAATTCAACATCTCCATAAAGTTGTGATTCTTCTTTGATTTGTTCAAATTCAAACATATCTTTTGTAACTTCAATTAATTCATCTAATTTTTCTTCAATGTTATGTAGTGCGGCAGCAGCAAACATCATAGTAGGGTCTACACTTTGTTCAACCCATCTAGCTTGTCCTGCAATACCATCTTTGCCTATTATTGCACCCAACTTTCCTGTATCGTCTTTAGCTTCAGCTAATGCTCCTGATACGCCATTAGGAAAAACACATTTATACAATCCGCTTCCATTCGTTTTGGACAGCAATCCTAATTCAGGTAATTTATCTTTTGACACTTTAAAAATCTCCTTTACATCAGATTTCTTAAGGTCAGGTAAATATTGCGTGTTAATTGTTATTAATTCATTTCTGCTGTTCATATTAATTCTCTGCTTTTATTCTATCGCATAACGCAGGCATTTCTACATGGTTAGTATTTCATTAGACTCAATAATATATATATATATATGAAAAACTGTTTTTTCATAAAATGCATTAGATTAATATTTGTCTATATACTCACTTAAACTGTCGGCTATTTTTGTTCCTTTTCCATTTATTAAAGAATATATGCATCCTTTAGAATTCTGCCATATTACTATTCCATCTACATTTGTTTCTTCAATGACATATTTGTTCTTACTAAATTCACTATTATCTTTACATTTTTTAGTAAGCTCTACTACATTTGTTCTTTTGTTGCTTGAAAGACCAGACAACTCGTGCCCATTTACTATTGCTAACCCATATTTATTTAAATATTGTTTATACTCAGGGCAAAACTTCAACCCTAGCTCTTCTTCAGCATCCGAAACACTATTCTCATCAGCGCCATTTCCGTGTATTAAATCTTCATATTGTTCCAAATCAAACTCTATAAACTTTTCCATCTTACTTTAGCCCTCCAGCAAAGCTCTTCCAAAATGCCGCTCTAATCCGAGACCATGTGGCATCTAACAATCCTGTTTCAGCGTTATGAACTCCTTCTTTACCAATAATATTTAATATAGCGCTATTACCTTGATGTTGATCATGCGTTAAAATTGCAAGTATTCCGTCTTTCTCTTGATATACATGATGCAATTCATATGCATTACCGTTTGCATCTAAAGGTGCTAAACCTTTCAACATTCTTTCTAAATTTGTTACCTTTGTTCCATCTGGTAATTCGCTTATATAATTTAAATCAATATTTTGGACTAATGCTAATTTGCCATTTACTTTTTGTGCTACTAAACCTGCATCTTTATATATTTGATACTCATCCATACTATGAATTTGAGATATGACTTCTAATGGATAACCAGATTCTTTTTGAATAATTGCCGCATTATCCATTGACAAACCTGCAGCAGTTGCATTGTGCAAGCCAATAGCTTCTGCACCTCCGCCGACTGTAGCGCCAATAATAGCGCCAAACTTAAAGCCTTCACTAGCTCCCAGCAAAGCATCATCTAGAGCTACATCACCTTCTCCGTTTTTCATGTAGCTAATTATTCCTGATGATACTCCTCCCATTATTGCAGAACTCGAGGCCATTAATGCTCCAGTTTTTGCAGATGCGGCAAAAATCATGCTTATTGCTGGCGCACCAGCTCCAGCTGAAACAACGGATACTGTTACGCAAACCAAAATAACGCCAGTACCAATTGCAACATTTTTAATTACTTCATCAAAATTACTCTCGTATCCCTCAAAAGATTGAACTTCTGTTATTCCATCTTCACTAAGAGTGAAAATATACTTCTTCCCTTCAAACTGTTTGTCAAGTTCTGATAAACTATAACCAAAGAAAACGTTTTCTTTAGAATTATAAGATAGTTCATCAACATATTCTTTAGAAATATAAATAGCATCTACATTTTGCACAACGATATCATCTATATTTGGGCTTTTAACTATTTCTGCATAGATTGTATCTTTTACGTATCTTGTTAAATTCTCATCATCTAAATTGTAATAACTTTCTACTTTGTTATAATCGGGATCATCATAATTAACTATTTCATCATAATCATTGTTGTTTTGTTGGTTTTGTTCGTCATTTTTTGAACACCCAGATAGTGCAATGAATAGAACAAGTACTATACTAATTGTCTTTTTCATCATTATTTTCCTCGTTATTATTCTGACTATCATCGCAATCTATCTCTTTATATTCCATATTATTAATCTCACTAGTATTTGCTTTGCTTTCTATTTCCTTTCTTATCGGATTTTTCTTATTTCTTAACATAAAGAGTGCGACAGCAATAATACCCGCTACAGCAAAACCTACAATCCCATATACATAAGAATTATCTTTGCTTTCTTCTTGTATGATTACAGGAACATCATTCTCATTCTCGTACACAACTATTGTTCCATCATCTTTAACTTCTGTATCTTTGTTCTTTAAAGCCTCTTTTATTTCCTCCAGGCTTTTTCCTTCATACATATACATCGTAATATATGGATTGTCGCCTACATAAATTGTTTTTGTTGTCTCTGTATTAGTATATTTATTTTTTACTGTAATAATATAAATTCCATCATCAGTATACTTTTCGCCCTCTTGAACTTGTGTATTAAATCTTGTGTCAGGTATTATTTCATCTTCTGTTTCTTTTATCACTTGTTTTTCAATTTTTATATCCAAAGAATGCGATCTTGCTAAATCTAACGTGAATCCATTTTTAGTTACAGAATTGTTTGTTAGTTCGCTTCCGGTCACAACATCAAAAGGATAAACCATACAGTTAGCATTGCCTATAATAAATTTGAAATAAACTTTATAATGGTTAATTTCATGGACTAATGACCAGCCCACAAATGGAACCTTTGTTTTATCAAATTTTATCTCGTAATCAAGAGCGATTTCGTACATTCCTTCTTCAAACAAAGATATTGTTGTATCTGCACCTAAAGATGCGTTTGCTTCAAGAAAATTGGTATATATTACTGGATCATGAGTTACACCATAATAATCCTTATATCTTACAACTAAAGTACCTTTCCCAAAACCATTCTTCTGTTTAGGCACCTCAAACTTTTCATCATAACCTTCTTTGTCGCTATTTATATATAAACAGTCATTCCCGTTGAGTTTATTAATATCTTCTTTTAGACTAAACTTAAGGGTTATCTCATCTCCGACATTTTTAAGGAAGACTGGCTCATTGCTGTTCTCGTTTACCTTTCCTGAAAAGCCTGCAATATAAAACGAACCTAATTCCCATCCAAAATGTGGGTCATCATCCTTTATTGGCTTTGCTTCCTCAATATTATAGCCATTGTTGTTTGAACCAGTATTTACTTTAGTATCTACATTAGTCAATTGATATTTGCTGTTGTTTGTGGCTTCTTGAATCGTTTTTTCGTCTGCAATATAGAACTCATAGCACTCTAGTGTTCTTCTATAAAGCTTTTTGTGTTTAATAAAAAAGCCATCAGTCTCGGTTACTATTTCTGTTCCGTATGCTACTAAAACACGGTAATATCTTCCATTATCTAACTCTATTTTTGAGCACGTATATTGTGGCTCGCTGTTTTTTGGCTTCTCTTCAAAAACATTTGTTTCTTTAATTCCATCTACCCAATTATGACCATCTATGGAAGTTTGAATAATTAAAGCTCCGTTTCTTATTCTGTCTTCTAATTGAATGCCTGACACTTCTTTTTTGCTGTCATCATATATGTGCCAATCGGACTTTTCAGCCTTAGTCAAAGAGTCGTTGTATATATATGCAATTGATACGTTATCTCCACTAACAATATAACTAATGAAATTGTCTTTGTGAGATATAGTTTTAATGTTGCCGCTAATTTGCAACTTTCCATTTGGTTTGATGTCTCCTAATTCAATGCTTTGGTTTTCCAATGAATAGTTTGTTTTATCACCTTCGACAACAATCAATTTTCCTTCGACATAGGATTTGTTTTCATCAGCAAAAACATTATTAGTTAATAAACCAATGAACAAAAACGATGCGATAAACATCACAATTGTATTTTTTACATTAGTTTTTAATGCGAATCTTGTCATAAACCATAACCTCCACAATTATCAATTATTCGTGATTTTTCTATAACTCTCCAAACTGATAATACTATTGTTCCTTTAATAGCATCAACAACCCCATTAACGGATTCGTCCTCATATATATTATCTTCCTTTAAATAGGAATTTGGATATTAATTTAAACAAAAACACTACAGCTGCTATATCAATTGCCGTAAAGATTATCCCAGCTCCAGAAGCAATCACAAATGATAATATGATTATTCCTATTAATGGAATAAATGCAAGAATCAGTAAAGTTATCATAAATTGTCCTCCACTTACACTTATTATTCTAAAGTTGTAGCAGTACTAAAAATGTACCACCTATCCAATTAAGGGCAGCAAACGCTGCCCTATCTATATCTACTGTTCTATATATACAATTTCATTACTATATCTTTGCTCATTGGTCCTAAAGTCGTAGTATGTTGTATGAACTTCATTGCCATCTACAATATATTTAATCTCTACATAATCTGGGACACATAGATTAAATTTATCCTCATCCATCAAATAATACATACCATGTAGATAATAGAAATGTGTTGTAATCGAATCGCCTGGATTTATTTCGTTTTCATAGTATGCAGATACTTCAACCCTATCATAATGCCGTTCATGCAATTCTTCTACAGACATATTGACTAGTTCTGCCAGGTCTTTTATATATGTTGTTCTTTCTTCATCAGTTATGTCTTCTTTTTCAGTATATGTAAAAGATATATCCACGATTACAAAATTAGAATTGTTCTCAATGTCCATCAACATATACCTTTTATTATCTTCTACACCATAATACGCTTCCCAAGCAATATCGTTAAAGTCTAATTGATTATTTTTTTTCTTTTCTTCTTTTTCAGCTTTTATTTGATCTTCTTTGATTTGTTCAGAAATACTTTGACATCCCGCAAGTGCCATAACCATTAATACTGATAACAATACAACTAATACTCTTTTCATTTACATGTTCTCCTTCTTTGTAATTTCAAATATTAATTCTTCACAATTCTTATCATTTAGTAATCGAACAATCTTTTTTGAATCATTAATTAATTGATTATACTTATTCACATTCGATTCTAGTTTTGGTATTTGTTCTTTAATCTTGTTCTTTATTACTTCCTTGGGCTCATTAATGAATTCACCTATTTCCTTAATAGAAAAACCTATATTCTGACAATACTTAATGAACAAGATTCTATGCATAGTTTTCTCATCATATAGAAGATAACCATGATTAGTTCTACCAGTAGGTTTCACTAATCCTTCTTTCTCATATCCTTGAATTGCTCTTCTAGATAATCCGTATTCTTTGCATATAGCAATGAGAGACATTTGATTCATTATCCTTCCTCCTTTAATGTAAAAACTGCACGCAAAGTGCAGTCAAATGTTTCATACTAAGTCGCATAAATTTTCGCGGATATAATCAAAAGAAAAACATGATTTAGCAATCATGTCTTTAGTTAATTATGCCAACTTGTTAGTCTTATCTAATCTCCATCAACATTCTTAGGATTTATATCTACCATTATCCCATCTATATGCAATCTATATATTTCGTCATTTAGTAGATTAAATGCACTATCTTCTTTCACACTTCCTGAATAGTACACTATTACATCTAAATCACTATCTTCTCTATTATTTCCATTAATTCTAGAGCCAACTAATTCCATATCTATATATTTAAATTCATCTTCTCTTACATCTAATAAAAGATCGTCAATATAATCGGCGATCAGTATTCTAATATCATATTCATCTAAATCATTAATGTTCATCAATCTTCTTTACAACTACTGCTGTTCCGTTTATTGATATCTTAACAGTTGTTGAACCTATTGCCGCATCAAGATCAACACCTACAATTGCATTTGCTCCTAGTTCAATAGCTTTTCTTTTTAATTTAGTCATTACATATCTTTTTGCTTCTTCTATTAACTTTGTAGTACCTGTAAGTTCTTTTGCAGAAAAACTAAGAGCATTAAAAAAGTCACTGACTCCTGCAGATAGTTTATCCATTACGCTGTTATCAAATATAACATCTTCACTAATAAAATCTATATAATCTACAATCTTGTATCCTTCAAGTGTAGGCGTGCTCGACATGATGACATTCATATCATAATTGATGTTAGAAAATTTATTTATGATATCATTTTTTATCGTTTCTTTTTCTTCATCAGTTTTTGTTCTCCATATCTCTACTGCCATTTGCGTATCATATAGAGTACCTTTACATTCTGGACATTCTCTAATGGCACCATCACCTCCAAATGCAGATCTACATTTTGAACATACATATATAGTCTTCATAATTAATTTCCTTTCTAATCTTAACGATTATTTTATTCTTCTATTTAATTCTTCTCTTAACGCATCATCACATGCATAGATATATAGGCCATATACACCTCTAGTCATCAATATTCTTAATTCATTTTGAATGAACTCTTTCGCATAATTCATTACTGTTACTCCATCAGAAAGAGTTCTATTCTTTTTTGCCTTTCCAGAACAACTACAATCAGGATCTATTTCAATTTTTCCATTTCTAAACTTAATAGATGGTCCAAGTATTACTCCTGCATAAGATAAATCAAATCCCTGGATAGTATAAGTAGAACCAATTTCATCAATCGTTTGTGGTTGCTCAGCCCATGCCAAATTCTTGATTCTATTTTTTTGTTTTCTATCCATATCCTTTTGAAGTTCTCTATTCCAAGGTTTATGGAAATCGCCTATCTTAACTTCCCAGTATTTTTCTTTTTCAGGTCTGTTATCAATGTTGTATTCCCAATCATATGTCGCAACTATTCTTGATAAATTTGAGTCTTTATAATTTGCCTTATTTGATATTAGTTTATAAAGGTCTTCTGGAGTATCGACAGTCTTTACTTCATATCCTTTTGAATCAGGTAACAAGTCTTCTATTACTAAATCTTTTGTAAACTTATCTAACCATTCAATAGTGTTATCGTCAGCTACCACTCTTAATTGCTTTGATAATTCTATATAATTGTTGTCTTTTTTTGCTATCGAAATAAATCTATCAAGTATTTCTGGTTCCCAATATTCTTCTGAAGCTAATACTTGGAATCTATCAAACATTACAACTGTAACTCTAGCTCTTTCCATAATGTCCGCTAGTTGATTTTTTCCTGTATAAGCCATTCTACCTTGAGTAAGTAGAAGATGCGCTTCATCAACAAATGCAACATCAACCATATTATCTTTGCTATATTTATTGATAAAATGCGTTGGCTTGCATACAATATCGTCTAATTGTCCATCAAACAAATTAAGTTTTCTTACTATTTCTTTATAAACATCATGCTGTTCATCATGATTAACTAATAAACAACATTTAATTGGTTCTGCATTTTCATCTTCTAATCCTTGTACAAGCTCATAAAAAGTACTACTTGTTAATACAGTCTTGCCTGTTCCAGCACCACCCTCAACAAATACTAATTGATTTGTCTTATTATTCTTTATTGCAGATGCAACTCTACTTACTATCTTTTCTTGTGCATGTTCTTGATCGTGAGTAAGTTTATGAAGTGGAGAAGCTTTATAGATTGCTGATTCTTTTATCCTAGATTGTGATAAAAATAAATCTTTATCTAATCTTCTCAATTTGTTCCATATTTTATTAAAAATAGGTTCTAATTCTTCATCAGGATAATAATTGCTTTGTGGATTAGGTCTTGAATTATATGCCATATTTACTGTATCCATAGCATACATATAATTAAGAATTCTATTTTCAATATCTAAAGTTAATGATTTATTAAAATGCGCATGACCAATAATATATAGAGATGGATTACCATCATACGTTTCAAAACATCGTTGCCATGCCTTATCATTCTTACTAGCATTATAATGCTCTTTTGTTCTAGAAATTATATTATTCGTTTCTCCAACATATACGTTATGTTTGCCATTTATATTTTTAAAATCATGAATATAAACAGTAGGATAACTTAAAAGAATATTCTTATCATCCGGATAAACATCTGATATATTGCTTGAAAGACTATTTAAAAAACTGTTATTACTTTCCTCTAGCGTTTGATATATTATAGGATCTTTAACATTAGAGTTTGTCATACTTTGTTGATTTTCCTTTAGCCTTCTCTATAGGATACTTCTTTTCATTCTTATCTATCTTCTTATTTGTTACATCTATTAGATCAACACCTAGCTTATCTGCTAAATCTATTAAATATACAAATAC
>JAGHUL010000033.1 GCA_018064825.1 Candidatus Colivicinus equi | reverse complement strand
CATAGCTAGAATCGTTTGCCCCTGAATCATATATCGTTGTCCATTCACCAGCTGAGAAACAGCCTCTAATAACCACAATAAATGCATCGTATTTATCATCAACATTCTTATATCCAAGATTCATTGTTACACTATCATTGGTGTCATATTCATATTCTTTTTGTTTGAAAGACTCTATATGCTCAACATCATCAAATCCAAGAGCTTTGAACAATAAAGAATAATCATAATCTTCTTTACTATCAACTAGTAGTACTCTATTCTGACTGCCCCTTTCTAAATCCTTTTCTCTAAAATAACTATCTGTTGATAAGATTGCTGCAACTTTAGCTAAATCAGTATTAAAAGCTGTATTGTCTTCACTAGTTATCCAAGCATCATCAAAAACCAGTTCCGTACTAATAACACTATCTTTTGTACCAGTAAATATTGAACCTTCAATGTTTATTTCTTTTTTGTAAGTTGGTTCCTTCTTTTGGCATCCACTTAATAAAAAAATAAGAATGAATAATAATGTTAAACATTTTTTCATTTTAAATCTCCAAATCTTCTTGTATATTTTCTATCAAATAATACTGCAACAATTACTGATAAGCAATAAAAAAGTAGGCAATTTTAATAATTGCCTACTTTAAGAATTCATATCAATTACTTAATTAGTTAAGACCAGCTAAGTATTTAATAGTTCTAACCATTTGGCTAGTGTATGAATTTTCGTTATCATACCAAGCAACTACTTGAACTTCGAATAAACCATCAGCAATCTTAGTTACCATTGTTTGATTTGCATCAAATAATGAACCAAATCTCATACCGATAATATCAGAAGAAACTAGTTTTTCCTCAGTATAACCGAACGACTCGTTAGCTTGAGCCTTCATAGCAGCGTTGATGCCTTCAACAGTTACATCATCTTTCTTAACAACTGCGTGTAAGATTGTTGTTGAACCTGTGCAAGTAGGAACACGTTGAGCAGCACCGATTAGCTTACCGTTTAATTCAGGAATTACTAGACCGATAGCCTTAGCAGCACCTGTAGAGTTAGGAACGATATTCATAGCGCCAGCTCTAGCTCTTTGTACATCACCTTTTCTTTGTGGACCATCAAGGATCATTTGGTCACCAGTATAAGCATGAACAGTTGTCATGATACCAGATTGAATTGGAGCATAATCGTTTAGAGCCTTTGTCATAGGTGCTAAACAGTTAGTTGTACAAGAAGCAGCAGAGATAACAGTATCTTCTTTAGTTAAAGTATCATGGTTTACATTGTAAACGATTGTTGGAAGATCATTTCCTGCAGGAGCAGAAATAACAACCTTCTTAGCGCCAGCCTTGATATGAGCTTCAGCTTTTGCTTTAGAAGTATAGAAACCTGTACATTCTAGAACTACATCAACATCTAGTTGACCCCAAGGTAAATCTTCTGCCTTAGGCATAGCATAAATTGTAATTTCCTTTCCATCAACGATGATAGAACCAGGAACCTTTACAGTCTTGCCATCTTCTTCTAATTCAGCTTCTTTGAATGAAACTGTATGAAGATTTTCACCAAATTTACCGCAATAACCGCCTTGTGCTGAGTCATACTTTAATAAAGTAGCTAGCATCTTAGGGCTTGTTAAATCATTGATAGCAACAACTTCATAACCTTCAGCACCGAACATTTGTCTGAAAGCAAGTCTACCAATACGGCCAAAACCATTAATTGCAACTTTTACTGCCATAATAAAAATTTCCTCCCTTTTTTATGACTACATTTCTATTATAATGTTTTTCTCTTACTTTTGAACATCTTTTTAGCGATTTTGGAATGCCTTTTTAGCTTGTAGATGCTGTAATTTTCTTGGGATTGTATATAATCTACCATTTACGAGTATTTTGGCGCCCGTTTGATGAAAATCAAACTCAATATTGTGGTCTAGACAGGTCTGTCTAATACTTTTTACCCATTCAAAATCTATAGTTCTTGCGTTTTCACCTGATTCTCCACCAATTGAAACGACATCTATCTTATCTAAATACTTACTGATATCTACAAACTCCAACATCGGTTCTATCATTACACCCTTTTTAACTAGAGGCAGATTCAAATATATAGGTGCTCTTTCATCAAATCTTTTTTGGTTCTCCATTGTGCAGTAAATATATAGATTCTTATACTCATCAATATCAGGAATACATTTTAAGATTCTTTCTGGCCTTTTAGTTATACAAAAGAAGATACAATCGCTTCTAATTTCAATCATTTTTAATACATCTTTGCGCCACTCATCAGCTTCTTCAACAAAGAAGTCACTAGAAAAGCACATCATAAATTCTGTGCCTTTAGGATATTTATAGTTACCATATCTATCTTTCTTTATCGGCAAATTAAAATTAGCTGTTTTATATACAATATTAGAATCCTTCCCAATCGATTCATCGCGTCTATAGACATAGCAATGCATACAACCTTCAGATTTTTTATGACATCCGTGCCAGCAATTGTATGAAATTTCCATACTTATATACTATACTAAATCTAAGGACAGGTATAACTTATGGATAATAGAGAATTTGAAAAAAGATATTATAATGATCGCAGAAAATCTAACTCTGTAAAATGGCAAGAAGGTAGAAAACAAAACTGTATTCCTATGTGGATTGCCGACATGGATTTTAGACCAGATGAAAGAATTGTGAAAGCATTAAACGATTTTATTTCTTATGGAGACTACGGTTATGCAACTTTGCCAAAAGACTACTATGAAGTTTTAAATCACTGGAATCAAACTAGGCACAATATCTCGTTCGATAAAGAATGGGTAAGATTTTCTCAAGGTGCTATTGATGGATTATTCCAAGTCCTTTATTCTTTAACAAACGAAAAAGATGGCATCATGATTAACACTCCTGTTTATCATCCTTTCAAAGCAACAATTAAAGAGACAAATAGAACAGTCATTGAATCACCATTAATAAATAACGATGGATATTTCACATTTGACTATAAAGATATTGAAAAGAAATTTGCGAAAGGCAATGTTAAAGCTATCATCTTATGTTCACCACACAACCCTGTTGGTAGAGTATGGAAGAAAGGCGAATTAGAAGAGCTATTTGACTTGTGCCATAAATATCATGTACTAATCATCTCTGATGAAGTTCATAACGACTTAATCATGCCTGATCAAGAATTTATTCCAACACTATCATTCAAGAAATTCCAAAATGAAACGATAGTATTCACTGCTGTATCAAAAACATTCTCATTCCCTGTTTATCAAAACTGTCACGTAATTATTCCAAGCAAGAAACTTAGAACTAAATTTGATGCATATCAAAAACATACACATAGAAAAGAAAATGATTTCAATGCGTTGACAACATACTACGGATACAAATATGGTGCTGAATGGCTAGACACAGTTAATAAGATTATCTTTGAAAACTATAACTACTTCTACAGCAAATTATCTAAATACTATGAAATAACTCCGCTAGAAGGTTCATATCTAATATTTGTAAATATTGGCGAACACTGTAAAGAAAAGAATGCATCAGATTATTTAATCAAGAAATGCCATATCTTAACTAATTCCGGTGAAGCATTTGGTGGTAAGAAATATAAGAAGTGGGTTAGAGTAAATCTTGCGACATCTCTAGCAAACGTTAAAAAAGCAGTTAAAGAGCTAGAAAAAATCGCCAAAGAGTAAAGAAAGATTGCACAAAGCAATCTTTTTTGTAGAATAAGAATAGTGGAGACGTATCGAAGTGGTCATAACGAGCCTGACTCGAAATCAGGTTGCCGGGTAACCGACACGTGGGTTCAAATCCCACCGTCTCCGCCATTTATCATTTTTGTGGTTTTTAAATATGACCATCATTTAAGAATCGGTAGGTAAAAATATGAAACATCTAATTATCGCTTAATTTAAAAAAGATTTTGATTATGAAGATAGAATTGCGGATATAAAAAGCATCTTCGAAGAATTATTAAATATCAATGGTATTCACAATGTGAATGTCTACCCTAAGTGCATATTTAGAGAAAACCGTTATGATTTAATGATAGAAATCGAAATGGAAAAAGAAGTTTTGCCAACATACGATTCATCTGCTCCACATAAAAAATGGATTCAAAATTATGCGGAACACGTCGAATTAAAAACCATCTTTGATTATGAATAGCGTGCAAATTTAATTGCACGCTTTTATTTCGAAATAGAATGTAGAATATTCATCAAGAACACTTTCAACACCATAATTTAATTCATGAGCTTCTAGAAGTTCTTTACATAAAGATAAGCCTATACCAGAACCTATATGATTGCGTACATGAGTTTTATCAACCTTGTAATAGCGATCCCAAATATTATCTACATCTTCTTGTTTTATACCTCTACCGTTATCTTTGACAAACACTCGATATAAACCATCATTATCTTCAACGCCTAAAACAATTTCTTGATTATCTTTATCGTTATAATTTAAAGCGTTGTTGATGAAGTTGTACAATACTTGTTTAATTCTATTTACATCAACTTCAACATATACATTTTGCAGACTTGTTTGCGCATCTAATTTGAAGAAAACGTTTTGCGATTCGCAATATTTTTCGTATTGTCTATAAACATCCGAGACTAGTTCATATAATGATATTTTACTTTTATGTAAAACAAGCTTTGAATTCTCGATTCTAGAAATATCTATCAAGTCATCTACTAAATAAGATAACCTCTTTGCTTCATCAATAATAACGTTTATATTCTCTTCGTTATTTTCCTCCTCAATATCTCTAATCATTTCGCCATACCCTTCTATCATCGTTAGAGGCGTGCGAAGATCGTGAGAAACATTAGCCAATAATTCTTTCTTGGCCTTATCTGCTTTCAAGATGTCTTCATTAGCTTCAATCAATGTTCTATTTAATTCATCATATTCTTTATTGATACATTTAATGTCTTCACCTATATATTTACCTTTCGACAAATTCTTGCTTTCATCATTTATCTTTTTAATAGGCCTTATCATCAATCTTGAAATAATAAGAGCTAAGATTATAGTTGCAACAACTACTATTAAGGCAATGATAAAGTACTGCGACTTAATTGTTGAAATCGTTGCATTTAATGGTGTGATAATCGAAGATACTAATATTAAAACAGGACTATCATTAATATTAATACTCTTTCCATATACCAACATATCTTTTACTTCTCTAGCAATTGGGAAACCATCATAAGAAACAAAGTTATAGAACATCTTGCTACCATTATTATTTTCGACATCTCTATAGATACTGTTGATGGTGTTACTATCTACACTACGTAAAATACATGCGCCAGGATTATTATATTTATTATTGTTTGATACTATTCTGACACATACCTCATTTGATAGACCGACAGATTCAAAATACGAGTTGGCGTCTTCTTTAGATAAAGAATTCGCAATATTGTCAGCTACTTGTTCCAAAGTGTTTTCTTTGCTCTTACGATAAAAGTCATCTAAAAAATTAGTTTGAAAAAAATAGATGATTCCTAAAATCAAAACAATAAACACTAATAAAATAATTAATAACTGTTTTCTAAGACTCAATCTCTTTTTCAAAACGGTAACCCACACCTCTAATTGTTGTTATATATTTGCTACAAACACCTAATGATTTTCTAAGCATTTTCATATGCGTATCTAAAGTACGATCATCATTGTCGTATTCATAGCCCCAAATTCTAGTGATGATTTGTTCTCTCGTAACGGCTTTACCTCTATTCTTAACTAACAACATAAGCAATTCATATTCTTTATTCGTCATCGAAACAATAACGTCATCTATCTTAACAATATGAGCGGCTTCATCAATAAATAATTTATCGATAAGGATAAATTCCTCGTCCTTGTTTTCTCTTTTTAGAATAACCTTTATTCTCATCATCAGTTCTTTTAAAGAGAAAGGCTTAGTAACATAATCTTCGCCACCGACATCAAATCCATAGATACGATCATATTCTTCGCCAAGAGCCGTTAAAAATATGCAATGAACTTCTTTAATCTCTTTCATCATAGATAAAGTTTTAAAGCCATCCATCTCAGGCATCATGACATCCATGATAACTACATCAAAATCTTGATTCTTAAATAATTCCAAAGCCTCTAATCCATTGCTTGCCAAAGCTACGCTATGTCCCTCGTGAGAAGCATACTTGCCTATCATTTCGCGTATTTTTTCTTCATCGTCAACAATTAATAATTTTGCCATAACTAAATTATAGATTATTAGTGTGAAATTAAACTGAAAGAAAAAGAAGCATTCGCTTCTTAATCTGTCTTATTTTTTCTTTTTTGTTTTATTTGCAGTTTTTTTCGTAGTTTCTTTCTTGGCAACTTTCTTAGCTGCCTTTTTCTTAACAACTTCAACTTCTTCAACCGAAGCATATTCTTGTTCAAGAACGGTTTCTTTTGGCTCAACCACTATTTCTTGTTTAACGTCATCATCAGCTTTTCTTGTAACAAAGAACGAAAGAGTTAATGGGAATACGAATAACCCAATTAGGCCAAACATCTTTAAGCCAAGAATCATGGCAATTAATGTAGCTAGTGGATGTAAGCCTAAATCACCACCAACAAGTTTAGATTCCACTACATTCCTAATAGAAGTGATAATTAAATACAAAACCAATATTTCGATACCTGTAATCGTGTCTTTAGTCACTAAAGCAATTACGCCCCATGGAATTAAGACTGTACCAACACCAAGAACAGGAAGGATATCAACAATAGAAATAATCAAAGCTAAAGCACCAGCATTTTCTATTCTAATTATTTCAAAACCAATGAATAGTTCGACCATCGTCATAGCCATCATAATAATATATGATCTAATGACTTTAAATAGATTGTTCTCACAGAATAGCTTAACATCAGAAATCATTCTTACATACTTAGTTGGAAGATGCTTTTTCAAGTAAGAACTTATTTCATTGTAATCAAAGCAAAAATAACACGAAGAAATAATAGTTACGATGATAGAAATCAAAACATCAGGAGCATTAGTAACGACTGCTGTTAATCCTTTAACTAAAGATGCAGAAACAGAAAGGATGATAGATTTTAGTGAATCAAACAAGCCTTCAATTGCACCATTCAAAACATTTCTAACGTCAATTGGCAATGAATCATTCAAATCTTGTAACTGATTTTCTAAATACATCAAGCTTGGTTCTACTAATCTAGTATATAATCTAGGAACCGCTCTAAAGAATTCACCTAATTTATTTACGCCAAAGATTGTTAAGAAAACAATCAGACCAACAAAAACCAAATAAATAACAATCATGCATATTGCACGATGAGGTTTATCATCATTTTTGAAGACGGCGTTACATAGCTTAATAGAAAAATAAGCAATTAAAAAACCAATGATAAAAGGAGTTATATTCGGAAGAATAAACGTGCAAACCAAATACAAAACAACACCAATACAACCAAAATAAAAAATATTGGTAATGAAATTGCGCTTATCTTCCATTATTCAGTTTCTCCCCATGAAGGAATTACTTTGCTTCTTTTAATCAAAACTGATTTTTGATAATCTGTACAATTTAAGAAATGAAGAACACCTTCTATTTCTTCATCGTTAAGACCTACCATAACCTTAACTTCAAATTGTTTAGTTAATACATCAGCACATAGTGCTATTGCATCTACTTTTTTTCCACCAGTAGCTTTAAATACTTCCAAAGGTGCAGAATCATTGCTCAACGCTTTTACATAACCAAAATCACATGGATAAGTTAAAGATGGATATATATCATGAGCTGTACCCTTCTTATGAAGTAATTTAAAGTCGCCCGAAGAATATAAAGTATCTACTTTTTGCCAAAAATATGCATTATTCTCAAAATCTTTCATAAATGCCTCTTTTCCAACTTTATATTACCATATTTGTTATCTATTCTCTTTAATTCTTACGCCTATTTTCGCCATAAAATCATCTAATTCATAACAATTATAGGCTTCCATAGCTTTTAACAATATCAACATACATGCATAAGCATCAGATTGACCATTATGATGGTTCAGTTCAATGCCTAAGTAAGCACTAACCGTATCTAATTTATGATTACATAATTCGGGATATACTTTTCTAGAAATAGCTACAGTATCAACATATTTGTTTTTAAAATGATCTAGACCATAAACATCGCAAACTGCATTTAATACGCACAAATCAAAACAAGCATTATGGGCAACTATCACCGAATCCTTTAAAACATCAGCTAATTGATCATAATAAAAAACAAATTCTTTTTCGTTTTCAACGTCTTCTTTACTTATGCCATTTATATATGTATTAGTGAAATAGTTGTATCTACTAGATGGTTTAAAATACCATTCAAAACTATCTAATAATTCACCTTCTTCATAGATGGTTACGCCCAAACTACAAGCCGATGCAATACACGCATTAGCTGTTTCAAAATCTAAAGCAACGATTCTCATTTATGACTTTTTCTCTTTTTATCTTTCACAAAACGATTCATAGCTGATTCATAAGATTGCTTAGAAAAAGCTTCTATTTTTTCTACTCTTCCATCTTCTAGTTCTATGAACAAATAATCTTTATTTGGATTTCTTGAATAGTGCCAAGAAACAATATCTTCATAATAAATCATTACACATTCCGATTTATTGGCTTTATTATGCATAACCATATAATCATCATAGAACTCTAGCATCACCAATCTAGGCATAAACAATAAGAAAGTGATAGATAACACAATAGTATATATGCCATATGAAAGTGTTGACTTATTGATACACAATATTACTCCCAATAAAGCAAAAGCCAATAACCATACATGTGGTTTAGCATCTATTAGGATTATAGGTTTGAAGTTTAAAGGCAAATTATATACTTTTAATTCTTTAGATTTCATCAATTAATATTGTAGCATGTCCGTGTGGTATCATAATAGTTGTGAAAAACCCTAATTTTTCGTACAAATATTTACATGTTGATAAAAATTCAAAAGCGCGACTTGGTGAAATAAACGTTTTTGGTAAAATTGTAAAAACACCTGTTTTTATGCCTGTCGGAACACAAGCGACAGTTAAATTTTTATCACCTGAAGATATCAAAAACATAAACGCATCAATCGTTTTATCTAATACTTATCATTTATGGCTAAGACCTGGGCCAGATGTCTTAATCAAGGCTGGAGGCATTCATAAATTTATGAATTATGATGGACCTATTTTGACAGACTCAGGAGGCTTCCAAGTCTTTTCGCTTGCGGATATGCGTAAAATCAAAGAAGAAGGTGTAACATTCAAATCGCATCTTGATGGTTCAACATTATTTATGTCTCCTGAAGATTCTATTCATATTCAAGAAGCCATTGGTTCTGATATTGCAATGTCATTTGATGAATGCATCCCTTACCCTAGCTCTTATGAATATGTTAAGAAATCGGTTGATCGTACTTTACGTTGGGCAAAAAGAGGCCAAGATGCTCATACGCGAACTGATCAAGCATTGTTCGGCATTGTCCAAGGTTCAAAATATGAAGATTTAAGAAAATATTGTGCCGAGGAATTAGTAAAAATGGATTTTGATGGTTATTCAATCGGAGGCACCAGTGTTGGCGAAGATAAGAAAACTCATTATAAGATGTTAGACTATACCCTTCCTTATCTTCCAGAAGATAAGCCAAGATACGAAATGGGTATAGGGGCTATTAACGACATCTTTGAGGCTGTTGAAAGAGGTGTGGATATGTTTGATTGCGTTTTACCGACAAGAATCGCAAGACATGGCACTTTGCTTACAACGCAAGGAAGAATCAATATCAAAAAAGCTATATACAAGGACGACTTTACACCATTAGATCCAAACTGTGATTGTGAATGTTGTAAGAATTATACAAAAGCTTATTTGAATCATTTATTTAGAACTAACGAAGGATTAGGAAATAGATTAATGTCTATTCATAATTTACGTTTCTTAATAAAACTTATGGAACAAATTAGAGTTGCTATCGCTGAAGATAGATTTATTGAGTTTAAAAATGAAACTATTGAAAAATATGGTTTTGATGAAAGAGGCTTTTAATGAAATTAGAGGAATTTGATTATTATTTACCTGAAGAGCTAATTGCCCAACATCCAACAGACATTAGAGATCAATCAAGATTACTAGTGCTTCATAAAAATACCGGTGAAATAGAACATCGCCACTTTTACGACATTATTGATTATCTTCACGAAGGAGATGTTATTGTTCGTAATAACTCAAGAGTTATTCCTGCAAGAATATACGGTGTCAAAAGAGATACTGGCGCAAAAGTTGAAGCAGTCATTTTAAAGATTAAGGATGATATATGTGAATGTTTATGCGGTAATGCAAAACCAATCAAAGTTGGAAGTATCATAGACTTTTCAGATAAGTTATACGCAGAATGCATTGAAGTAAAAGATGAAGGCGTCAGAATGTTAAAGATGCACTATGAAGGTATCTTTATGGAAATCCTTGATGAAATAGGAAACATGCCTACCCCACCATACATCCATGAAAAATTAACTAATAAATCACGTTACAACAACGTTTATGCTCAAGTTGATGGCTCAGCTGCATGTCCAACCGCAGGTTTACATTTTACTGAAGAATTAATAGAAAAAATCAAAGCAAAAGGTGTTGAATTTTTAGATATCACCTTACACGTTGGCCTTGGAACGTTTAAACCTGTCAAAGAAGAAAATGTTGAAGACCACAACATGCATTATGAATTCTATTCAATGTCTCAAGAGGTTGCAGATAAACTTAATACCGCAAAGAAACAAGGACGTCGTATTATTGGTGTTGGAACAACTTCGACAAGAACACTAGAGACAGTTATGAACCTATATGGCGAATTTAGAGGATGCTCAGGTGAAACAAATATCTTCATCTATCCACCATATGAATTTAAAGCAATTGATTGCCAAGTTACTAATTTCCATTTACCAAAATCAACATTAATTATGATGATATCGGCATTAACATCAAAGCAAATGATTCTTGATACATATAAAGTTGCTGTAGAAGAAAAATATCGTTTCTTCTCATTTGGCGACGCTATGTTCATTACAAATGAATAATTACCAAAAACATCTTCAACAAATCCAGGAAATCAAAAATAAACCAACACTGCTAATTCACATTTGTTGTGGAGTGTGTAGTGTCTATCCTTTAATATACTTAAGACAATATTTCAAAATAACTATTTTCTTTTCAAATTCCAATATCTACCCATATGAGGAATATCAAAAAAGATTAGAAGCTTTGCAAACATATTTAGCTTATCTTAACGATGACGAAATAAAATTGATTATTGATAAATATGATAATGAAGAATTTAGTAAAAAGATTTCTGTATTAAAAGATGAGCCTGAAGGTGGCAAGAGATGCAAATTATGTTATAAATTGCGTATGGAAGAAACATATAAATACGCAAGTTTGCACAATTACGAATATTGTACAACGGTTATGTCAATTTCTAATCGTAAGAACGCAGACTACATTAATGAAATTGGAACTAAACTTCAAAGTAAATATCCAAATGTTAAATATCTATATGCCGACTTCAAGAAAGGTGATGGCATAACAAAAAATGAAGCTCTAAATAAAAAGCTTCATTTATATCACCAAAATTATTGCGGATGTGTGTATTCTATCCGACAACATTAGAATCATCGTTAATACCTACAGTATTATTCTTAACTTCCTCTTGGCTTTGCTCAAGAGGTTCTATTTTTTTAGGCTCTTCATTTAAGCGATTATCTTCTAATTGTTTAAACTTAAGATTAATATAGCTGCTTAGTTTACCTGAAAGATAAATAGCAGAGAATAAATCTGATATGCCTGAGTAACATAAGCCATAACCCAAAATCTTATCGATAGAAGCAATATTTGAACCTACACGATAATTATATGTTTTGACTAAGACTAGCAAGCCAAAGCCAATAGAAATAACAGCTAAAATAAAATATAACATAGAGCTCTTGCTTCCAAGATGAGATGCATCTACACCATCTTGAATCTTTACAAAACCTGAGAACATAACCACAAATGCTAAAACTACATAAACTAGTTCTAAAAACATATTCTTAAAAATCAAAGCTACAGCACCAACAGAAACAAATAATAAGCCAAACAAGAAATCGTTTCTAAATACACGTTTTTCAAGTGGATAGATAAAGTATCTTATTATATTAACAATTCCAACGAGAATTGCGACAACACCGATAATTAAAGAAATCTCATTCTCCTTAATATCAGGATTAGCAATTAGAAATATTCCTGCAACAATATATAAAGAAGCTAAAGCTATACTAGACCATTTAATATTTTTCATTTTTTTATTCCTCCTTTAATAATTCTTTCCATTCTTTTTCTTTAAATCCAACAAGGATTTTATCATTATCAATTACGATTGGGCGTTTTACCAACATACCATTAGTTGCTAATAATTTAAGCTTTTCATCATCGCTCATTTTTTCTAATTTTTCTTTAAGGCCAAGTTCACGATATAACATGCCACTGGTATTAAAGAATGCTTTGATTGGTAGCCCACTTTCTTTATACCATTTTTTCAGTTCTTTGTATGAAGGATTGCTCTCAACAATGTGACGATCTTCATATTTTAATTCACACGAATCTAACCACTTCTTTGCTTTTTGACATGTCGAACACTTTGGATATTCAATAAATTGCATCTTATTCCTCCATTATCTTTTTATAAGTTTCATATTCTATATCTTTAAAACAACAAAATCTCACTTCAACTTCATAATCATTTTCCGCAAGCCATTTATTAACAGTATCTACGGCAATTTTGCTTGCATCATATAACGGATAACCATATATTCCCGTAGATATGCAGCAAAAGGAAATAGATTTTAAATTATTTTCTTTCACAAGATCCATGCATCTTCTATAGCAATTAGATAGTAATCTCTTATCCTCTTTACTATGAGAATATACAGGGCCTACTGCATGAATAATATATTTTGCTTTTAATTTATAACCTTTAGTAATCTTAGCATCGCCTGTCTTACAACCATACAAAGAATCACATTCTTCTTGTAGACCTCCTCCGGCATTTCTAAAGATTGCGCCACACACACCACCACCTTCAAGCAAGTCACTATTAGCGGCATTTACTATAGCATCTGTGTCTTGAAAAACAACAGATTCCTTTACTACCTTAATCATTTCTCATCCCTCAATTCATATAACATATCTCTAAGTTCAGCGGCTCTTTCGAAGTCTAAAGCCTTTGCAGCCTGTCTCATTTCGTCTTCTATGCTTGCCATTAATTTTACTTTTTCAACTTTAGTATGAGCTTTCTTGCTTAAGTACTTTCTAGACATTTCTTGTGTTTCTTTAGAATGAATTGCTTCGTTAAGTTCTTTAACAATTGTTTTAGGAATGATATTGTTTACACGATTATACTCTTGTTGAATATTACGACGACGATTAGTTTCATCAATTGCCGTCTTCATAGAATCAGTAATTGTATCAGCATACATAATAACTTTGCCATTCGCATTTCTAGCTGCTCTACCGATTGTCTGGATTAAAGATCTAGAACTTCTTAAGAAGCCTTCTTTATCAGCGTCTAAGATAGCAATTAAAGAGACTTCAGGTATATCCAAACCTTCTCTTAATAAATTGATACCTACTAGTACATCGTAATCACCTTTTCGTAAATCATGAATTATTTGGCTACGTTCTAGAGTTTTAGTTTCATGATGTAGATAAGCAACTTTATAATCTAATTTCTTTAAATAATCAGTTAAATCTTCAGCCATCTTAACGGTTAAAGTTGTAATGATTACTCTTTCTTTAACTTCGATACGTTTATTTATTTCTTGAATTAAATCGTCGATTTGTCCATTAGTTCCTCTTACTTCGACCTCAGGATCAATTAGACCGGTTGGACGAATTAATTGTTCGGCACAATGATTATCAACATGTTCAAGTTCGTAATCTCCTGGAGTAGCACTCATATAAATTCTAGGTGCCTTTAAATCTTCCCACTCATCAAAAGTCATTGGACGATTTTCTAAAGCGCTTGGCAATCTAAAGCCATAGTCAACCAATGTTTGTTTTCTAGCATGGTCACCATTATACATGCCTCTAATTTGTGGCAAAGAAACGTGTGATTCATCTACTACAATCAAAAAATCATCACCAAAATAATCAAAGAGATTATATGGCCTTTCACCAGGTTTGCGATGATCGATATGCATTGCATAATTCTCTATTCCTGAACACATGCCAATCTCTCTTAATGATTCGATATCATAGCGACATCTTTGTTCAAGGCGTTCATATTCTAAGGCTTTACCTTTTTCTTTAAAATACTGCAATCTTTCTTCAAGTTCTTTCTCGATATTCTCACAAGCTATCATGATATCTTCTTTGCCTCTTGCATAACCTGATGCAGGGAAGAAAGAATATACTGTATAGCCATTTTGAACAACTTTTGTTATTGGATCAATCTCTGTGATACGTTCTATCTCTTCATCAAACATTTCAATTCTTATGATAAATTTATCCGTGTGCCCAGGGCAAACTTCTATAACATCACCTTTTACCGAAAAAGAACCTCTCAATTTATCAATATCATTTCTTTGATATTGCATCATAAGCAATCGCTTAATTAGATCTTGGCGTTCTATTGTTTCTCCAACTTTTAAAGAAAAGAACATTTCTTTGTAATCTTCAGGATTACTTCCGGCATAGATACAAGCAACAGAAGCAACAACAATGACATCCCTTCTTTCCAACAAAGAATTATAGGCTGACATTCTAAGCATATCTATTTCATCGTTTGTGACAGCGTTTTTTTCTATATAGGTATCAGTTTTAGGCATATATGCTTCTGGCTGATAGAAATCGAAATTTGAAATAAAATACTCTACAGCATTATCTGGGAACAAAGCTTTAAATTCAGAATATAATTGTCCAGCTAGAGTCTTATTATGTGCAAATACCAAAGTTGGTTTATTTACTTTTTCAATAACATTAGCAATAGTAAAAGTCTTGCCTGTTCCAGTAGCGCCTAACAACACTTGTTCATGCTTACCCTCAAGCAAACCTTCAACTAGTTCATTAATAGCCGCTGGTTGATCGCCTGTAGGTTTAAAATCACTAACTAACTTAAACTTCTTTTCCACATTGTAATTTTATCATTTAATTTACATATACTAAATGATACAATATATATGAATATATACTCATATGTTCATTTAGTATTAGGAGATTGATATGAAAAAAACATACGAAATAGAAGTTGATTGTGCTAACTGTGCAAATAAAATGCAAGAAGCAGCAAATAAAACTGCTGGTGTAAAAAATGCTGTTGTGAATTTCATGACTTTAAAAATGGTTGTTGAATTTGAAGATGGTGTAAATGAAAAAGAAGTAATGAAAAAGGTGCTAGATAACTGCAAAATTGTAGAAGATGATTGTGAGATATTTTTCTAATGAATAAAAAACAAAAAAAGAGTTTATATAAGATAATAATTACTATTGTTCTATTAATAGTGATTAATATATTGGATATTCAAAACATGTATATCAATCTATGTTTGTATCTTATCCCTTACCTTATCGTTGGCTACGATGTTCTTAAAAAGGCATTCAAAGGAATAAGACATAAACAAGTATTTGATGAAAACTTTCTAATGTCTTTTGCTACTATAGGTTCTTTTGTAGCAAAGGAATTTGAAGAAAGTGTATTCGTTATGCTTTTCTATCAAATCGGTGAATTGTTCCAATCTTATGCAATCGGAAAATCAAGAAAAAATATAGCAGAACTAATGGATATTAGACCAGACTACGCCAATGTCGATGTTGATGGCCAGCTTCAAAAAGTTGACCCAAGCGATGTCGAAATAGGAACGATCATCACTGTAAAGGTAGGAGAAAAAATACCAATTGATGGAATTGTTGTTAAGGGAAATTCTTCTTTGAATACCAGCGCATTAACTGGCGAATCTGTACCAAGAGATGTTAAAGAAAATGATGAGGTTATCAGTGGTTGTATTAATATGGAATCGCCACTACTAATTAAGACAACAAAATTATTTGGTGAATCTACTGTTTCTCAAATATTAGAATTAGTTGAAAATGCCTCTAGTAATAAATCAAATTCTGAACAGTTCATTACAAAATTCGCAAGATACTATACCCCTATTGTTTGTTATTGTGCCCTGGCTCTAGCAATCATTCCTCCATTATTTGCTAAGCTTGTTTTAAATAGTGGCTGGGAATTTGGTACTTGGGCTTCTAGAGCGCTTACCTTCTTAGTAATAAGCTGCCCATGTGCTTTAGTTATTTCTATACCTTTATCATTCTTCGGAGGAATTGGTGGAGCATCTAACGTTGGCATATTAATAAAAGGCTCTAACTATTTAGAAGCATTAGCCAAAACTAAATATGTTGCCTTTGATAAGACAGGAACAATGACAAAAGGAATATTTGAAGTTACAACGATTCATAATGCAAAAATGTCTCCTGAAGAATTATTAAAATACGCCGCTCATGCAGAAGCGTTTTCCAACCACCCAATAGGTCGATCTATCATCAAAGAATACGGCAAAGATTTAAATAAAGATATTATTGAATCAATTAAGGAATTACCAGGAAAAGGTATCATAGCAAAAATTGATGGACATTACTGCATAGTCGGTAATGACAAATTAATGGAAGAAAAACAAATAAGGATTGTCGAATGTGATGACCCAGGTTCAATCGTTCACATAGCAATAGATAACGAATACAAAGGACATATTCATATCGGTGATCAAATAAAACCAACAAGCAAACAAGCGATTAAAGAATTGCGACAAATCGGCGTCAAAAGAATCGTTATGCTTACCGGTGATGAAGACAAGATTGCGAACGATGTATCTAACAAACTAAATATCGACAAAACTTATTCCGAATTATTGCCTCAAGACAAAGACAGAATTGTTACAGAACTTATTCAAAATAAAAATGATAAAGAGAAATTAATTTTTGTTGGCGACGGAATCAATGATGCGGCCGTAATTTCTAGAGCAGACATCGGTGTAGCTATGGGCGCCTTAGGTTCTGACGCAGCTATTGAAGCAGCTGACATTGTTTTAATGGATGACGATCCATTAAAGATTGCTAAAGCTATACGAATTGCTAAAAAAACAATGCGTATCGTATATGAAAATATTTATTTTGCCATCGGCATCAAAATACTTTGTCTAATACTTGGCGCTTTCGGAATCGCTAGTATGTGGCTTGCAATATTTGCTGATGTTGGCGTAATGGTTATCGCGGTACTTAATGCTATTAGAGCTTTAAATGTAAAAAAGGTTTAGCTATGAGAAAAGTTAAAGAAGA
>JAGHUL010000086.1 GCA_018064825.1 Candidatus Colivicinus equi | reverse complement strand
CTAAACAATGAGCTGGTATTTTAATAGAATTAGTGCAATAATCGCATCTTCCATTGCTATCGAATACCACTTTGAATTGTTCGTTTTCATGATAATCATATTCATATGAAAAAGGATTGATAATAACTTTTAATTTATTTAGTTTGTAAACTAAACAACCAAAGAAATCTTCAAACGAAACTTTAGTATCAAGCCTTACAAATTCGTTGTGACTCTTTCTAAATTCAATCAATTCTTTTGTATAATCACAGATTGCGTTATACTCAACCCTTCTATTCCAATCAATATAGTTTACGCTATCGCCACTATTGTAACTATTTTCGACCAATTTCTTTGTTCGCAAAAATTCTTGGCCACTATGAATGAAAGGAACGCCTCTTGCTAATATTGTTAGTGCTAAAGCTAACTTGGACATTGCGATATTTTCTTGAAGATTATTAGTTCCAAACATTGTTATCGTGCGGTCAAAGAAAGTATAGTTATCATGACATTCAACATAATTGACTGATTGCAAATATTTAAGATTGTTATTATTTCCAGACAAAGCTAATTTAACATTATCCGTTACTTCCATATTTCCACAAACATAACTAGTAATGTTGTCTCTAAAGAAATCATTGAAGAAACCGATATTTGGCATCTTATCAGCATTAATCGAAGCAGCACGATATTGTTCTAATAAGACATCGCCCATATTCCAACCTTCGCCATAGCAGATAAAACCAGGTTTAACTTCTTGTAAACGTTGTTGCATCTTGTTGATAGTTATGTAATCGATAATGCCCATCAAATCAAATCTTACGCCATCAATGTCGAATAATTTGATATATCTTTCAACCATTTCAATTAAGTAAGCACGCACAAAATAATCTTCTGACCTTATTTCGTTTCCACAGAATGTTCCTTGCGCAATGCTACCATCAGGTTTGTATCTGAAGATATGATTAGGAATCATCTTGTTCAAATCAAATGTTTTATGATTATAAACATGATTAAAAACAACATCTAAAGTTACTCTCAAATTGTTACGATGAAGATTATTAACGACACTTCTCAATTCATTAATATATGCATACGGATTCTTATCGTCTTGAATATAATCTTTCTCTAAGCAGTTATAGTAAACAGGGTTATATCCCCAGTTATATTCGCTATTATCATTATCAAATTCTAATGATGGCATTAATTGAATATGTGTATAACCAATATTCTTTACATAATCCAATCCCACCATATAGTAATCGTGAAGTTTTAAATTTTCTTCTGCTAAACTTAAAAACTTTTTGTGATACTTTCCTGGGAAAGATTCATCGCTAGAAAAATCTCTTACACTCGTTTCATAAATAAAAATATCATCAATGTCATCAGGAGTTACTATAGTTCGATCAAATTTTCTAACATCTAGAACATACGAATCGTTTTCATCGCAATAATACGCAAACGGATCGCGATATGTTAATCCTAAATCATTTTCATAATGATACTTCAAAAGTTCAAGATTGCCCTTCAAGCATATTTGAAAAATGAAACCATCTTGATGCATTTCGTATTTGTGATCGTTAATAACTAAAAATACTTGTTTTGATTCAGGCGCGAACACTCTAAATAAAGTTTTCTCTTCTGAATAAAAACTTCCTAATTGCTTAACATTAAAATCTTTTTCGCGATAGTCAACCATTACTTATATTCTTCAAGTTTACTCTTTGCCTCAAGGGAATCAATTATGCCCATGACAATCTTTTCAATCTTGCTGTCCTTTCTATAATCTGCTTTCACTGCAAAATTTGCGCGTTTTTCATTAAATAGCGTTACTGCTTTTTGCTTTTTCGAATTGTTATCACCAAATACCGCAATAGTAGTGCCTCCATTTTGTTGAACAACTTTCATGCTTGGAACATCAGTGCTTCCATCGCCAAAATATACCATATTTTCTAATGGAATAGACTTTTGTGATTCTGGAGTTGATTTATTTAAATCTTCGTCATTGGTTTCGACCAAGACACCTTTATTAATCCTAAACAAATATTGAGTTTTCATTGTGTAATTGACAACTCTAGCTGGCCACAATGCTTTTCCATCTTTATCATATACATAAGTACACGCATATATTTTCTTAAACTCTTTAGCAATGCTTGTACCTCTAATAATATCCGTTAATCCGCTAGAAATGATATAGTGTTCAACATCGATATGATGTTTTTTACCATACTCATTAATTCTTGAAAACCATGTATCAACACCTTTGTATAGTTTGATATACTTGCCTTCGTCTAATAATTGTTGTTTTGTTAAATCGGGATTCTTTTTTGCCATAAGATACATATAAGCTAAGATACCATCACAATTATGTTTTTTTGCTAGAGCATCACACTCAATCCAAAAATCAACAGGATTGTTATAACCCAATGATTTTATGTAATGGAACTCTTGCATATCTTTTGGTGACAATGTTTTATCAAAGTCATAAACAAGTGCTAATTTAACATTTTTTTTCATTCTTAGTACCCTTAAATTTCGTTTAAATTTTTAATAGCTTCAACGTATAGCTCTACTTGTTTTTTAAAGCTTTCAATATTTAATCTTTCATCATCATCATGAATGTAATTTTGTTCACCAGGGAATTCACAACCAAATGCTATGCAGTTATTGATAGCTTTAGCATAAGTACCACCACCGATAGCTTCCATCTTTGTTTCTTTATCACCTGTAACATCTTCATATGCTTTCTTTAACGCTTTAATCATTGGCGTATTAATATCGAAGTATAATGGCTCAACACCCTTCTCAAATGCGAATTCATTTTCGTTCTTATCATCTTCACAACCTTCAATTAATTTTCTGCATGCTTCAACATTGCTCTTAACAGGGAAACGCATATCAAGAGTTGCAACGATATCATCGCCTTGTTTTGAAATAACACCAAAGTTAATAGATGTATTTGTAACATCATCTTGTACAGAAGTGAATCCTAAAATTTCGCCATGTAAAGTTAACCCAAAATATTTATCAAACCAATTTACGAAACTGTCATTGAAATCCGCATTATATAAAGCTTCCATCAAGTAAGAGAAAGCATTAACGCCTAAATCTGGAGTAGATGCATGAGCTGCATCTCCATAAACCTCAATATCAAATGTTTCGCCTCTAGTTATTTCGTATTTGATGTGGTTCTTATCTAAGAAAGCAGTTAATTTATTTTCATCAAAACTTCCATTTGGTAATTTTGCATATACTTTAGCACATACCGCATTAGAGACAACACCGCCCCAAATATCAATAATCTTAGTATTGTGACCGATGATCTTTCCAGAAATCATACCCTTTTCAGCATAGATACCAGGGAAATTACCATCAGGTGTAAAGCCATAATTAATATGCCCTTCTTTTTCTACATAATGTTTAATACATAAAGATCCAGTTTCTTCATTACAGCCAAGAATCAATCTAACTTTTTTCTTAAAAGGATATTTCTCATCAATTAAATACTTTAAAGCATACATGCTCGCAACAGCTGCACCTTTATCATCAGAAACACCTCTTCCATATAAGAATCCGCCTTCTTCGCTCATGTTGAATGGATCGTGATCCCAATAATCACCTGCAGGAACGATATCTAGATGGGCTAAAATACCAACTGTCTCATTTCCTTCTCCTGTTTCACCATAACCGCAATAGTAATCAAGATTCTTTGTTTTTAAACCTTTTTCTTGCATTTGCTCTAAAGCACGTTCTAATACCTTTTTGTTTTCATAACCAAAAGGTTTTTCATCAGCGTTATAAACAGAATTAAAAGATACTAAATCTGCTAAATCAGCTTTCATGTTTTCTAAATTTTCATCAATAAATTGCTTAACGTCCATATTAACCTCCTAAATAATCAACCCAATTGGACAATGATCTGAACCGAATACATCATCATATATTAAACTATCTTTTACTTTTTCTTTTATTCTATCTGAAACAACAAAGTAGTCTATTCTCCAACCCACATTTCTTTCTCTTGCGCGCATACGATATGACCACCATGAATATTTAATTTTCTCAGGATATAAATATCTAAATGTATCTATGAAACCACAATCAAGAAGTTTCCCAAACGCTTCTCTTTCTTGATCAGAAAAGCCTGCGGAGAAATGATTCTCATTAGGGTTCTTTAAATCAATTTCTTCATGCGCAACATTCAAATCTCCTGTGTAAATAACTGGTTTATGTTTATCTAATTTCTTTAGATGCTCGCGTAAATCATCTTCCCAGTGCATACGATAATCTAATCTTAATAATCCTTCTTTAGAATTAGGAACATATGCGCATACAAAGTAGAAATCTTCATACTCTAAAGTAATGACTCTGCCTTCTTTCGGATGATCAAGGCCTTCAATATCATAAGAAACATTTATTGGTTCTGTCTTCGCAAGTACCATCGTTCCAGAATATCCTTTTCTTTCTGCAGAATTCATATAAATATGATATCCAGGGAAAGAGAAACACATCTGTTCAACTTGCATTTTTGTTTCTTGAATTGCAACAATGTCTGGGTTCTCTTTTTGAATTAACTCTTCTAGATTGCCTTTAGACATCAAAGCTCTTAATCCATTAACATTCCAACCAACTATTTTCATATTTTTCTCGTTAAGTATTTTAGATACTTGGCTTCGCTACTATTTAAGTATGGAAGTAAAGTAATATATACTCTTTCATGATAATTATTTAATGCATTGATAGTTTTTTCATCCATATAATCCATATCGATTAGATTCAAATCAAACGGAACAAGGGTCAATGTTTCAAATTTCATAAATTGGCCATATTCATTTTCATAATCATTCTTGCATAGAAGTAGATTTTCACATCTAATGCCATATTTATTATCAAAGTATAAACCTGGTTCATCAGAGAAGACCATACCATTCTTTAGTTCAACTTCTTCGTTTCTAGCTTCGGTGTGCATGTATCTAATGTTTGGCGGACCTTCATGTACGGATAAGACGTATCCAACACCATGACCTGTACCATGACGATAATCTAAACCATGAGCCCACAAATCTTGTCTAGCTAAAACATCGATTTGATTTCCAGCTAAACCTTTCATAAATTTTAATTCAGATACGTTAAACATTGACTTCAACACTAAAGTAAATGCTTTTTTAACTTCTGGATCAACCTCTCCTAAAGCAACTGTTCTAGTAATATCGGTTGTTCCGTATAAGTATTGACCACCAGTATCCATTAATAGTATTCCGCTATTATCTAGTTGCTTACTGTTTTCTTTGCTTGGAGAATAGTGAATTACTGCGGCATTTTCGTTATAAGAAACGATAGAGTTAAAGCTCAAATCAAAAGCCTTATAAGCTAAACGTGATTTATCTATCATCTTTGCGATTTGATATTCATTGTATTGAGATTTGTCAGCTTTATCTAGCCACATTAAAAATCTAAGCATAGCAACGCCATCGTATATGTGAGCTAATTTAATGTTTCTTTGTTCAACGTCGTTCTTAATAGATTTCATATCTTCGATGATTGATCGTGAACAAATAATATTGTTATTGTCTCTTATGCAATTATAAATTTCGTAATTAACTTTATTATCATCAATAACAATATTTCTTTCTTTTATGTTAAGTAAGAATGTATAGAACTCATCGTATTGATAAACTGCAACACCATCATCATGAAGTTTATTAAGCGTTGTTTCATCAAGACGCTTATCATTAACGAATAAATACACTTTCTTATCTAAGATAACTAAATAAGCTAAAAAGACTGGCGTATATAAAATATCGCTACTTCTTAGATTTAATAAATAAGCAATAGATTCTAAGTTAGAAACAATGTGACATTTATTATTTAAACAATGGGTGATTAATTCTATTTTTTTCTTACGGCTTAATCCTGTAAATTCTTCTGACAGTTCATATATATTGTCATTTGATAAAGGTACTCTATTTTCAATAATGTCTGAATATAAATCAACGCTCTTAATTGCGATGCCACTTTCTTCTAGTTGCTTTCCAAAAGCCATTGACGTTCTTTTTCCGTCGATACCTACAGTTGCTTTTGAATAGTGCTTCTTAATAAAATCAATTGGTTCTAATGCGTCTTTTAAACCAAGTTTAATCACATTAACGCCATTTTTGGTGCACTGTTTATCTGCTTGATTATGGTATCTTCCATCCACAAAAATATAAGCGTTATCTAAAGATACTAACAAAGTTGCCAAAGAACCCGTGAAATAAGAAAAATAAGCAATTGTCTTGAAATATTCAGGAACATATTCTGACATATGATAATCAGAAGTGTTTAGATAATATAAATCTACACCTTCCTTTTTCATATTATTTCTTAATGCTTGTAATCTAATGTTACCCATAGCCTTATTCTAACATTTATAGGCACAATATAGTATAATAAATGATGTCGTTTAACTATGCAAAGTAAGGGTAAAAAGAGAAGAAGAATAAGACCAAGAGCGAAAATAGGCACTACAATTTGTGCCTTTATTGTGTCGTTGTTATTGCTTTTTGGAGTATGTGTAGTAATAGCCGGACTAGCATTTTCGAATAAGCTTCTAGCTAATAAACCTGACTTAGTAGTTGAAGATTTAAAAGCTCCTGATTCAACAATAATTTATGATTCCGAAGGTAACGTTTTAACTGAACTAGGCTTGTATTTAAGAGAAAATATCGAATATAAAGATATGCCTAACTGTTTAATAGATGCGTTCTTAGCAGTTGAAGATTCACGTTTCTTCGAACATCCTGGCTTTGATGTCCCTCGTTTCACTAAGGCAATAATAGAAAATCTAAAGTCTGGCAGTTTTGCTCAAGGTGGATCGACAATCACAATGCAATTAATTAAGAACACCTATTTCTCAATTGATGATGGCGAAAATTCAACCCTTGCAGCATCCGAAGGTATGTCTGGTGTTCAAAGAAAACTTCAAGAAATAGTTTTAGCATTACAACTAGATTTGAACAAAGAGATGTCTAAGCAAGAGATTATCGCTTCATATATTAATAAAGTTAATTTCGGAGATAATATTCGTGGCGTTGAAAAAGCAAGTGAATATTACTTCGGAAAGAGTGCTAGTGAATTGAACCTTGCCGAATCAGCTTTCTTAGCTGGTATCATTAATGCCCCAACAACATATAACCCTTATAACAATATGTACAAGAATTATTCTGATTATTTAGATCCAGAATCAGATTATCTTGTTAATGCTCAAAATAGAAAAGATGAAGTTCTTTATTTAATGCACTATCACGGTTATATTACTGATACAGAATATGAACTAGCAAAAAGCGTTAGAGTTGAAAACTTATTATCTGGTATTAGCGTTAATTTCGAAGAAACAAACAGTGATTATCAACAATATATTGATGTAGTAATAAATGAAATTATCGAAGCAACAGGTTTAAATCCATATTCGAATTCTATGAAAGTTTATACAAATATGGAACCTAAGATGCAAGATATTGTAAATGATATTCAAAACGAAGAAGAATACACAGGAATTAGTTTTACAAGCGATTTAGAGCAAGACGCTATTGTTATTTTGAATAATCAAACTGGCGCTGTAATCGCCATAGGCGGTGGTAGAGGTGACGTTGAAAGTTCAAGAATGTTCAATCGTGCAACGGACTCTTATATTAATCCAGGCTCATCAATAAAACCTGTTCTAGATTATGCTTTAGCTTTTGAAAAATTAAAATGGTCAACAGGCCACGTTATTACAGACCAACCTGTTTGGTTATATGGCGGTGATATTCTAATCCAAAATTCCGAAAATAAATATTTTGGTGACGTTACCTTAACGCAAGCTCTTGCTGATTCATTAAATACATGCGCTGTTAAAACACTAGTTGCTGTTGTTGATGAAATTGGTGAAGATGCTTGTATTGATTATTTGAATTCTATTGGCTTTGATTTTGATTATGAAGATTTTGATTTGCAATTTGCTATTGGTGGTCATAATTGTCTAGTTACTCCAATGCAATTAGCTGGTGCACATGCTACGCTAATCAATGATGGAATGTATATCAAACCGCACACAATTGAACATATTGAATTTATAGGTGGTAAAGAAGACTACGTAGCCGACACTGAAGGTACTAGAGTGCTTTCTTCATCAGCAGCGTTCCAAACCGCTTATTTGGAATACACAAATATTTATGGCGGTTATTCAAACTCGATGTCAATTTTAAAACGTGATTATCCAGTCTATGCTAAAACTGGCACATCAGATTATGGAGATGCGGGCAAGCCTTATGGCATTCCGTATGGCGCAAGAAAATCAGGAACACTAGTTGCACAAACAAATAAATATACTGTTTGTACTTGGCTAGGATTTGATAAGTTAGAAGAAGGCGCATATTTTACAAGCTCTGAATATGATCAGAATACTAAAGGCAAAATATGTAAATTCTTATTAGATCAGCTTGACGAAAATGAAACTGATTATAATCCTAGCGAATTCATTAAAACTCCAGATACGATTACTCAAGTTACACATATCTTGGGTGCATATCCATACGCTTACCCAAGTGGTGGGTATGAAACTATCACAGGATATATTGATGAAGAGTATCTTGAAAATAACCCATTAGTTGATGTTAGTGAAGTATACGCAAGACTAGAAACTAAATATGTTTCTGGAAATATTGAAAGTTTAGATGTAAGTAGATCAGGAAATGTCGTATCAATTCTAGCGTATGCTCCTTTCGGTCGAAGTGATGGCGTTGAAGATTTCTCAGCTGTAAACTATGAAGGCAAAGTAGCCAGCGCAATCGGACGTTCTTATTTCCCTCATTACAATTATGTTGGAGACTTCATCAGCACAGCACAATGTACAGTATCAATCGGTGATAACGTCGTATCGAATAGCGAAATTCCTGTAAATCAAACAGTGAATATAGCGATTCCAGAAGATACAAGTGCAACAGTTTGTGTCAATGGATATTGCGCAATAGCATATTAAAAACGAATTAGACAGATATTAAAAACTGTAATCGCAATGATTACAGTTTTTTATTTTTCTTCTTTTTGTCTAGCAACAATGTTTATAGGAACACCCTCGAAACCAAAAGCTTCCCTCAATTTATTCTCAATATATCTTTGATATGAAAAGTGCATTAACTCTGGATCATTCACAAATAAAACAATTGTGATCGGAGCGGTTGATACTTGCGAAGCATAGTATATTTTGAACTTCTTTCCATTATGAGGCTTAGCAGGATTAGCTAATTGCGCATCTAATATAACTTCATTTAAAACATTTGTTTTAATGCGCTTATTCACATTCTCATAGACCATATTAATTAGTGGAAGGATTGTATGAACACGCTTATTATCTTTAGCAGAAACAAATGCAACAGGCGCATAATCCAAGTAAACGAATTGTTTCCTAATTTCTTTGGTGATGTTGACCATAGTCATTTCATCTTTATCTACCAAATCCCATTTATTGTAAACAATAATAACACCCTTACCAGCTTCATGAGCTAAACCAGCGACATGTTTGTCTTGTTCGATTATTCCCGTTGAACCATCTAAAACAACCAAGGAAATATCACTACGTTCAATTGCGGCTTTTGCTCTTAAAACGGAATACTTTTCTATATTCTCGTAGACCTTTCCTTTTTTCCTAATACCTGCAGTATCTATTGCGACATATTCGTTATCGTCAACTTTAAATACTGTATCAATGGCATCTCTTGTAGTTCCCTCGATATCAGAAACAATAACACGATTATCTCTTAAGAAAGCATTAGTTAAACTAGATTTACCAACATTTGGTCTACCGATAATAGCAAACTTTATCATGCCTTCATAATCATTGATTTGTTTTTCAGGCATCAATTCAACTACTTTATCAAGTAGATCTCCAATACCAATACCATGAACACCACTTATTGCAATAGGATCGCCAATACCTAAACTATAGTATTCGTATATATTATTTATCTTTGAAATATCATCTATTTTATTAACTGCTAAAATAATAGGCTTTTTTGATTTTCTCAATAGTTTTGCAATATATTCATCATCGTTTGTTAAACCATTTTTACCATCGGTAATAAAAATAATAACGTCAGCTTCTTCGATGGCTATTTCAACTTGAGCATTAATTTCTTTTTGAAAAGGAACATCTTCTATTTGTATACCGCCAGTATCTATTAAACGATACGTCTTTGATAACCATTCGCAATCGCCATATATTCTATCTCTAGTTACTCCCGGTGTGTCTTCAACAATTGACATTCTTTTTTCAAGAATCCTATTAAAAACTGTCGACTTACCGACATTGGGTCTACCAACGATTGCGACAGTTCCATCTATCATATTTAATCTCCTACTTCATTTTGTCCATTACTATATTTGTAATGGTTTCGATTGATTCTTCTAATGTTAAATCAGAAGTATCGATCTCGATTGCATCATCAGCTTTTCTTAATGGCGAATTCTCACGATGCGAATCTTGATAATCACGTTTTTCTATTTCTTCAAGAATTGCATCATAATCATCAACAATTCCTCTTTCTTCTAAGTCTTGCTTTACTCTACGGTCTGCTCTAGCTTTTGCAGAAGCAACCATAAACAGTTTAATTGGCGCATCAGTCAAGACCACTGTTCCTATATCTCTACCATCTAGAATGTAACCACCATTAGCTGAGATCTTTTGTTGCATCTTAACCAAGGCTTTTCTAACATTTTTCAATTTTGAAACATTCGAAGCACCCATTGATATTTCTGATGTTCTAATTTTACCCGTTATGTCTTCTCCATCAAGAATGATTGTTCCATCTGGATTCATTTGTAAATCCATTTTATCAATCATTTCAACAACAGCATTTTCATCTTCAACACCGATACAATCCTTGATTGCTTTATAAGCAACAGAACGGTACATAGCACCAGTATCTAAATGAGTATAACCAAGTTTCTTGGCCAAAACATCTGCAATTGTAGATTTACCTGCAGCACTTGGGCCATCAATAGCAATATTAATTTTCATATTATAATACACCCTTTGTCTTTAAGATATAGTAAACAATTAGTGCTAATACAGCAATTAAAACAATAATTAGGACGATTAAGATTACGTTAAGAACAACGTTTGAACCTTCTTCTTCATCATCTTCATCAATATCTACTTCTTTATTTTCTACGATGAAAGGAATAGTATCAGACATCGTATTCTCTGGAACGAATTCCATTTCGTTAATATTCTTTATTTCAATGCCATCATCTTTAGCAACTTCTTTTACTGTTTCAACAACTTTTTCAACAACAGGAGCAACTGCTTCAGCTACTTCTTCTTTGCTTTCATCAGAAACTTTGGCTAAATCACTCATAATCTTTGTGATTTCTAATGAAACAGTATTTGAGAATTCTTCATCAGATGGTTCTTCTGCAACTTCTGGAGTTTCTTCTTTAGCAGTTTCTTCAGGAACAACTGTGTTTTCTTCTTCTACGACAACATCTTCTTGAGTAGCTTCTTCAATTTCAGGTTCAGGAATTACTTCCTTCTTCATTTCTTCAACAGTATCAACAGAACCAGGATGTCTTAATTCATCGATAATGTTATTTGTTAAAGCATCTATTTCATGTTTAACTTCATCAATAATATCTTCTTGTTCTTTTGTCTCATTTTGAATAGTTTCTTCAATTGTTTCAACGTGTTCAAATGCTGGCTCTGGTTCTTGTTCAACTTCTACTAATTCTTCAACTATAGGTTCAACAGTTTCTTCAGGAGTGACATTTTCCTCTTCAACAACTTCTTCAACTGGTTCTTCGAATTCAGCTACTGGTTCAGTTTCAACTGGTTCTTGTTCAGGAACATATATATCCTCAACGATCTCTTCTTCGATTTCTTCTTGAACTTCAGGAGTTTCTTCTTTCACGAAAATATCTTCAAAAAGTGAATCAAGTTTAATTGAGTCAATAGGATCAGTACTTTCTAATTGATCTTCTGTAGTTGCTGGTTCTATAACTTCTTCAATAACCTCTTCAACTGGTTCTTCGATTGGTTCTAGAACTTCGTCGACAGTTTCTTCAACTTCTTCAATAATTGGTTCTTCAGTAACTTCAGGGGCATCAATTATTTCTTCAACAACTGGTTCTTCAAATTTATCTTCAACAATTGGAGTCTCTACGATTTCGTTGAAAACATCATTAATATCACTTAATAAGTTATCAACAGGATTATCATCAACAGAAACCTCTTCAAAAGTTGGAGCTTCTGTAACTTCTTCAATAAGTTCTTCAACAACTGGTGTTTCAAAAGTAGGAGTTTCTATTTCAGGTTCTATTGTTTCTTCAATAATTGGTTCTTCAAAAGTTGGAGCTTCAATTTTTTCTTCTAATATTGGTTCGCTCGTTACACTTGGCTCAACAACAAAATCATCAAATGAAGGAACGTTAAAATTAGGAACATCTGAGAACGTTTCATCAAACTTAATTGTTTCACTTGGTGCTTCAATAGTGCTTATCGAATCTATTACATCATTTTTAACTTCTTCTGGTTTTGTGAATAAAGGAGTTTCTACTACTTCTTCGATAGGTTCAACGTTAGCGTTAACAGGTTCTACTGATGGTGTATCAATAGTGATATCCTTGTCTGAAAAACCTTGCAATTTATTTAATCTTTGTTCGTATTCTGATAAATCGTTAGTATGTAAAGAATGTTCGCTATCATTAGCCAACTTATCTCTTAGTTCTGCATATTTTTGGGTTCTTGTTAATCTAGGCATACTAAAACCTCCAAACTGATACTAGTATATTATATCAAACATAATTTCAAAAAGAAAACAACAAACTATATATTGCTTACTATTTCAACAGAGGAGAAATGTATTTATATAAAGCCAATGATAAAACATCAACGAGTAAATACTTAATAAGATTGAAAGGAACAACACAGCATATAACAAAGCTAAGTTTGCTATCGATAATTGGGAATATTTCTTTGCCTGCAGCAATTATTGCTTCTAATGGCATATGGAATAAATTGACATAAGAAGGAATAATAAAATAATAATTCGCAACACTAGAAACAACGACTGCAATGACTGTAGAAATAATCATAGAAATTACAGCGGTATTCTTAGTTTTGTTTTTCCTGTATATGAAACTTGCAGGCAAGCAAAAGGCACACGAACAAATAAATGCTGCTATCTCACCTACAAAAGCAGTTGATGTTGGTTTAATCAATAATTTTATCAATATTCTTAATGCTTCGATAAATACGCATGGGATAGGTCCCATCGCAAATCCACCTATTAAGCAAGGTAAATCAGATAAATCAATTTTGTAAAAACTTGGAGCAATAAAAATAGGAACATCAATGATCATCAATATTGCAGCCATTGCTGATAATACTGCAATCTTCGCAATATTGCGAATAGTCAAATATTTTTTCATTTTAACCTCTTTCTTCCAGACTATACTGTTGCCACTTGAATTTCACAAGTTCTATCCACTGCGCGGGGTATACCGCCAATCAAGGAATTTCACCTTACCCTGAGCTATAAGTAAATATTAACACATATGATGTAAAATATAATTATGATAGAAAAATTACAACAAGCAATCGACAAAGCAAATAAAATAGTCATCTTCTCAGGTGCTGGTATGTCTACAGCAAGTGGCATTCCTGATTTCCGTTCAGCTACAGGCTTATACAAAAATGTTTATCGTGCGGAAGAAATGCTATCGCACTCATTCTTTGTATGTAATCCTGAAGAATTCTATGAATTCTACAAAGACAAAATGATCTATGAAGAAGCTTTGCCAAATTATGCTCATGAATTCATAGCTAAACTTCAAGAAACAAAAGATGTAACTGTAGTGACGCAAAACATAGATGGTCTACATCAAAGAGCAGGTTCTAAAAAGGTATATGAACTTCACGGCTCAATCCTTAGAAATTATTGTGAAGAATGCGGAACATTTTACGATTTAAAAAAGATTACAAACTCTAATGGCGTTCCATATTGTGATAAATGTGGTGGACTAATAAAACCTGATGTTGTTCTATATGAAGAATCATTAGATGAGCATTGTATCGAAGGTGCTGTTAAAGCTATAGCAAAATGTGATCTATTGATTATTTGTGGAACTTCTTTGAATGTTTATCCTGCCGCTGGTTTTGTGAGATATTTTAACGGAGACACGTTAGCCATAATAAATAAAGATGCCACAGTATATGATAATAACTGTGACATCGTAATCCATGATGATTTAGTAAAGGTATTCAAGCAATTACACGCTTAATACCTTTTTCTTTTAGAACATTAATGTTGCTTGAACAGCTTTTGTCCATCTATCATAATTCTTTTCAACTAGTTCATGTTCCATTTGTGGTTCGTATTTTGTAACGTCGCCTAATTTGAAATCATTTTTGCTATAAAAACCTGTAGCTAAACCAGATAGTCTTGCAGCGCCTAATGCTGTAGCTTCAGCTATTTCTGGTTTGATTACTGGAATCTCTAAAATATCAGATTGGAATTGAACTAATAATTTATTAACACTAGCACCACCATCAACTCTTAATAGAGTAATCTTTTCACCTAAATCTTCTTCCATTACTTTTACTAAATCTTTTGATTGATATGCCATTGATTCTAAACAAGCTCTTACGATATGGGCAATCTTACTTCCTCTAGTCAGTCCATATATTGCGCCTTTACATTTATCATTCCAATATGGTGCACCTAATCCAGTAAATGCTGGAACGATTACAACTCCATTTGTGTCTTCAACTGATGCTGCAATCTTTTCGGAAATAGCTGCATCTGGGAAGAACTTCATTTCATCTCTTAGCCATTGAATTAATGAACCAGAAACAAATATTGAACCTTCTAAAGCATATTTCACTTCATCACCAATTTTGTATGCTACAGTTGATAACAAACCATATTTAGAAATAATAGGTTCATCACCAGTATTAACTAAAATGAAACCGCCTGTACCATAAGTGTTCTTAACATCCGATCTTTCAAAACAAGATTCGCCAAATAGTGCAGCCTGTTGGTCACCAACTAAAGCCGTAATTGGACAAGTATGATTAAAGAAATGACGAGGATCAATATAGCCAAATAAGCCAGAAGTATCTTTAATTTCAGGAAGCATATATTTCGGAATATCAAAGATATCTAATAACTCATCATCCCAATCAAGAGTGTGAATGTTAAATAATAAAGTTCTTGAAGCGTTAGTAACATCAGTAGCATGCACCTCACCACAAGTTAGTTTCCATAAAAGATAACAATCTATCGTACCAAAAATAAGATTCGGATTATCTTTAGCCCCTTCAACATTGTCAAGAATCCATCTAACCTTAGAACCACTAAAGTATGGATCTAATACTAATCCTGTTTTTTCTTTTATCTTTGGTTCTAATCCTTTTTCTTTTAAATCATTGACAATATCTGATGTCTGTCTAGATTGCCAAACAATTGCGTGGTATACAGGAAGGCCAGTGGTCTTGTCCCAAACAACAGTAGTTTCTCTTTGATTCGTGATACCGATTGAAGTTATTTGTTCTGGTTTGATTTTGCCGTTTTCGAAAACTTGAGCTAAAACTGCTAAAGTTGAAAGCCATATTTCGTTTGCATCTTGTTCAACCCAACCAGGATTAGGGAAGAAATTAGTAATCTCTTTTTGAGCAACTTTGACTACTTTTTGATTCTCATCAAAAATAATAGCTCTTGTGCTAGTTGTTCCTTGGTCAATTGCTAAAACATATTTTTCCATATTATTGATTCTCCTTAACCATAACTTCAATATCATTATATAATAACAAGGGGGAATAGTTATGAAAGAAACATTAGTAATATTAGCAGCTGGCATGGGTTCTAGATATGGTGGTTTAAAACAAATCGATGGTGTTGGAAACCACAACGAACCAATTATTGAATTTACAATCTACGACGCTATTAAAACAGGATTTAAGAAAGTAGTTTTAATTATTAGAAAAGAACATCAAGAAGCATTTGAAGAATCATTAGTGAAAAAGATTAGGCCATACGTTGAAGTTGAGTATACATATCAAGATATCAATGATATTCCAGAAAATGTTGTCGTACCTGAAGGAAGAGTAAAACCTTGGGGCACAACTCATGCTTTATTAGCATGTCGTAATATTTTAAAAGAAGATCCATTTGTTGTATGTAACGCTGATGACTTTTATGGTCGAAATGCCTTTGAACAAGTTATGGAATATTTCCATCAAGATAATGATGCTGATAATTATTGCATGGTTGGATATAAAGTAGAAAACACTTTAAGCGATAACGGAACTGTTACAAGAGGATATTGTCATAAAGATGAAAACGGAAATCTTTCTTCAATAAAAGAAATAATGAACATCAAATGGAACGATAATCATGATGGTGTCTTATTTGAAGAAAATGGTGAATATAAAGCTATGGAAATGGGAACTCCTGTTTCTATGAACTTCTGGGGTTTTAAGCCTTCAGTAATTAATAAATTAAACAACGTATTCACTAATGAAATTGCAGAAGGAATAAAGAACAACCCTATCAAATACGAAGCACTGCTTCCTAATCATGTTGGTGTTCTAGTTAATAATAAACAATGCAATGTCAAAGTATTAACATCAAATGATTCATGGTTTGGCGTAACATACAAAGAAGACAAACCAAAAGTAGTTGCTAAAATACAAGCATTAAAAGATGAAGGAGTTTATCCTGATCAATTATTCTAAAAAATAATCAATTCATAATTAAAAAATGCCTGAATTATACAATAGTTCAGGCATTTTTATTATTTCTTAAATTGATTACTATCTTTTCTTTAAGAATTCACATGCTTTGATAGCAGCATTAGCACCATCGGAACAAGCTGTTGCAACCTGCCTTAAACTCTTAGTTCGACAGTCTCCTGCAACAAATACATTGCATGTAGCTGTAGTTCCATATTCATCAGAAACGAAGTATCCTCTCTCATCTAATAGGGCGACATTTTTGAATGCTCCATTTTCTGGAATCAGACCAATAGCTAAGAAAACACCATCACACGCAACAGTATTTTCAACACCATTTTCATTGTACTTAACACCAACAATATTACCGTTGCTTGTTATATATTCTAATACTTTGGTGTTAACGTGTTTTTCAATATTAGGTTTTGCTAAAACAGAATCTTGTAACTTTTGTTCAGCAGTGTAATATGGCATATCTTGTAAAATAATAAGTTTACCAACAATATCAACTAATAATTCTGCTTCGACAAAAGCTGAATTACCACCACCAACTAATACTACAGTTTTATCTTTATAGAAGTTACCATCACATACAGCACAGAAATGTACACCATGGCCAATTAAGTTTTCTTCATTCTCTAAACCTAATTTACGATGTGTTGTTCCTGTTGCCAAAATAACAGTATTTGAATAAACTGGTTCGCCCATATCTAAAGTTAATCTAGCATGAACTCTATCGCTTTCAACTTTTTTAACTTCATCAAAAGTGACTTCGCCACCTTGTTTGATAACTTGGTTCAATAATAAGTCACCAAATTCATCACCACTTATTGAATCAAATCCAGGAATATTTTCTACTTTTGGTGAATTGACAATTTGACCACCAAATACTGATTTTTCAATAACGATTACTGATTTACCATTTCTTAAGCCATACAAGGCAGCCGTAAGTCCAGCTGGACCACCACCTACTACAGCAATGTCATAAACTTTAGCCATGATTCTCCTTTTACAAAGCCCGCTTAGGCGGGCTATCTTAGTTAATAATTATTTTTGAGTGTTATGATATTTCATCCAATCAACTGCAGCATTTGCACCAACGAATCTAGTTCCATCAGCATCAATAATTGTTGGAGTTTCAGTTAGTTGAAGTCTTCTAGCTTCATCCATATTTTCTGTGCAGTTAACAACTTTATGTTCAACACCACTTATTTGTAATCTTTGTTCAGCACCTTTGCATTTTGGACAGTGATCTTGAACGTAGATTGTAGGCATATCGTTGCCTGTTGGAATTACTGTTTGTGTAGCTTCTTGTTTAGCTTGAGCTACATCCTTAATAACTTCTCTAGCTTTTAGTACTGAAGTTTGAGTAACATATTCAAGACGATGTTTGAATTCTTGAACCTTACCATCATTCCAGTTTTGAACTGGTCTATAGTAACCAGTAATTCTTGACCAAACTTCTGTCTTCTTGCCACATTTTGGACAAGTATATTCTTCACCAGTGATATATCCGTGTTCAGGACAAATTGAATATGTAGGTGAAATTGTATAGTAAGGAAGCTTGTAATTATCTGAAATCTTCTTAACAAGATTTGCAGCAGCTTTCCAGTCAGGAAGCTTTTCACCTAGGAATGTATGGAATACTGTGCCTGATGTATATAGAGTTTGAAGTTTATCTTGAATATCTAATGCAGAGAATACATCTTCTGTATAGCCAACTGGTAAGTGTGAACTATTTGTATAATATGGGGTTTCACCTTCTTTTGCGGCTGTGATGATATCAGGATATTTTTGCTTATCATGCTTAGCCAATCTATATGAAGTAGACTCAGCAGGAGTAGCTTCTAGGTTGTATAAATCATGATATTTCTCTTGATAATCAACTAATCTTTCTCTCATATGATTTAGACAATCAACTGCAAATTGTTGGCCAACTGGATCTGTTAAATCAGTCTTTAACCAGTTAGCATTTCTAATTGCTTCGTTCATACCAACTAAACCAATAGTTGAGAAGTGATTATTGAATGTTCCTAAATACCTCTTCGTATAAGGATATAGGCCGTTATCTAATAACTTAGTAATAACTTCACGTTTAACATGTAATGATCTAGCAGCAATATCCATTAAGTTATCTAAACGTTTATAGAAATCTGCTTCGCTAGTTGCTAAGTAAGCAAGTCTAGGTAAGTTAATAGTTACAACGCCAACTGAACCAGTAGATTCACCTGAACCGAAGAAGCCACCAGATTTCTTTCTTAATTCTCTTAAGTCAAGTCTTAAACGACAGCACATTGATCTGATATCACTAGGTTTCATATCAGAGTTTACATAGTTAGAGAAATAAGGAGTTCCATATTTTGCAGTCATTTCAAATAATAGTTTATTATTCTCTGTTTCTGACCAATCGAATTCTTTTGTAATTGAATATGTTGGAATAGGATATTGGAATCCTCTGCCATCAGCATCACCCTCTAACATTACTTCGATGAATGCTTTATTGATCATATCCATTTCTGGTTTACAATCTTTATATTTGAAATCTAATTCTCTACCACCAACGATACAGTTTTGTTCAGCTAAATCTTCAGGAACTGACCAGTCTAGAGTAACGTTAGTAAATGGAGCTTGTGTACCCCATCTAGATGGAGTATTAACACCATAGATGAATGATTGGATATTTTGTTTAACTTCTTTATATGTTAAATTATCAACCTTAACAAATGGAGCTAAATATGTATCGAATGATGAGAATGCTTGAGCACCAGCCCATTCATTTTGCATAATTCCTAAGAAGTTAACCATTTGATTACATAATGTACTTAAATGATTTGCAGGAGAAGAAGTAATCTTACCATTAACTCCACCTAAACCTTCTTGGATTAATTGTTTTAATGACCAACCTGCGCAATAACCAGTAAGCATACTCAAATCATGGATATGCATATCGCCATCTCTATGAGCGTTACAAATTTCTTCATCATAAACTTCTGATAACCAATAGTTAGCTGTAACAGCACCAGAGTTTGAAAGAATCAAACCACCAACAGAATATGTAACTGTAGAGTTTTCTTTTACTCTCCAGTCAATAGCATTTACATAAGAGTCAACAAGAGCCTTATAGTCTAACATTGTTTTAGAAATACTTCTTGCTTTTTCTCTTTGCTTTCTATATAGGATATATGCTTTAGCTACTTCTGGGTAACCAGCTTCTGACAATACTTTTTCAACACTATCTTGAATTTGTTCAACTGTTACTTTTTCATCTTGAACTTTATCTGCGAAATCTGAAGTAACTCTTAATGCTACTAAATTAATAACATCAGGATGATATTGTTTCTTACAAGCATCAAAAGCCTTAGTAATAGCATCTGATATCTTCTCTAAATTGAAATCTACTTCTTTTCCGTCTCTTTTTACTACACGATACATACTTAATCTCTCACTCCTCTTACATCTACTTTTTTAACGTATTCTCTTACTGCATCTCTCATCTCATATAATGTTTCTTTGCTTACAGCTTGTAGACCTTGGCAGATGCAGGTACCATGGTCTTCAAAGTTTTGTAGATAATATGCGTTAGCACCCTTGATCCATTTTCCTATGTTAACGATATCTTCTACTTCGTGGAACTCTTTTACGACAGTCGTTCTAAACTCGTAATCGACATGACCTTCCAACAAATAGGCAACAGTTTTTTCGACCTCACTAATATCATAGTTTTCTAAGCCAACTGTTAAGGCGTATTTTTCTTTGCAGTTTTTAATATCGACTGCAACATAATCTATCAAGCCTTCTTCGACTAATGATATTAACATCTCTGGTGAAGTACCATTAGTATCTAGCTTAACTTTTAAACCAAGGTCTTTTACTCTTCTAATAAAGTTTGCGATGTCTTTATGCAACAACGGCTCACCACCAGTTATGCATACGCCATCAAGAACTTTACTGCGACTACTTAGATAATCAATAACATCTTGTGAAGATATTTCTTGATCATTCTCATTTAAGAACACCAAGCTTCGATTGTGACAAAACGGACATCGGAAATTACATCCTCCGGTAAAAATGGTTGTTGCCATGTTACCAGGAAAATCCAACAAAGTTAATTTTTGAAGTCCATAGAACTTTACATCTATGTTCTCTTTGTCAAACTCAATCTTTGAATACTCTCTAGCCTTTTCAATAAACTTATTCATAGCTAGATAATAAGCATCCATATCTTCCGAAGATAAACCTTCACTTAAGTATGCATTCCATTCAGATCTTATACGATACAGTTCTGGCATAAACTCTTGAGATTTTTCCGTCGTATAAAGTGATTTGAATCTCTTGTCTACTTCGCTAGCTACAATCTTCACATAACCAAGTTGTTCTAACTTCTGAATAGCCTTAGTTATTGTGCCTTTATCAAACACTCCAGACACAGCTAATTCGTTCATTGAAATACCCTCATTCTCGTAAATTTGGGCTAATAAAATAAGCTGGGTATATCCTATTTCATACTTAGCTAGTCTCTTATCAAAGTATTTTTGATTGCAGCGATACAAAATAGATGAGTCTAAACTTAAGTATTTTTTCTCGCTCATAATTTACCTTGTAAGATTATTATATTCTAAAAAGTTGACATTTCAACTATTATGCTCAAAAAAGTAATTGAAATTTCAACAATTATAATTTCCCGGAAATTTTATGAAAAAAAAGCCAAAAATTTTCATAATTTTGGCTATATTTTATATTGACTTTTCACAAAAAATACTATCTATTAATCACCTTATATACTTGTTCTCAATATCTAATAAAACATCAAATGGTTTTAAGTTATCACACTTACTAAAATAATCATCAAGTTTATTTAATAATTCATTAACATAGTTCATATCACTATCAACATCTGAACTATAGTTTTGAAGTCTTCCACCTTCGCGATACTGTTCTCCTTCAGTACCTAAGAACTTCTTAATCAATAATGAATCAAACTTATTCAATGCATAATATACACCAATACTATCTGCTATTACTTCATCTCTAATGGCATTCACGTGATCAGGATATAGTTGGCGACAAATCGCATGAGTGATTTCGTGATAGATTCGTATTTTTTTAGAAATATCTAACCATTCGTCTTTTTCGAATCCAATAAATTCATTATCGCAGTTAGAATAATTGCCTTTGGAAATTAGTAAAACAATTCCTTTATAGTTGCTCTTGTCTGCGGTGAAACGACCAAATTCTTCATCCCATTCTTCTTCACTATGAGTTTTTAGAAATTCTTTTTGATGGTCATATATTTTTCGCCAACAATTCAAACCACTTATATACATAGCACCTGTAGTTTTTGGAATAACAGTTGGTTCACATCTATTTGCTAAACAGATTGCGAATCTTTCAAACACTTCTCTAATAGGTAAATACAATGTTTCTATTGGGCCTATAGGAGTTTCTACTACAATTTGTTCTTCTTGGCCACTTAATTGCATAGGAAAAGAAAGATCATCAGGAAAAATACCTCTTAGAGCTATATTTTTATATTTATCTGTTTTACTAATTCCCTCTTCAGGAATAATAGTTAACTGTGGAAACTGATACACATAATATTCAACAGGATTCATATTATTATGATAACAAAAAATAATTGATATAATTAAATGCATGAAGACAAAAATGAATCTAAAAAAAATAGTATTAATACTTGTATGTGCATTCTTACTCGTTGGATGCACAAATAAAAAAGTTGATAACAACGAGGATCAAACTCAACAAGACAAAATTGAATATGGATTAAGTCCATATCAGCATTACGAAATTGGCGATTATGAACAAAGGTGTAATGATTTAGTAGAAAAAGCTAATCAAGGAACGTTTGATAAAGAATTATACCAAGCACTATATGATGAAGCGCTTATGGTTGACGAGCTATCAGCTACTGCATATATCAAATATTGCGAAAACGTTAACGACAAAACATTAACTGACGAAAACTCATATATGGATGATATGTGTAAAAAGGTAGCGAATTTATTAGCGACTGCAGCACATAAGGTAACAGAATCAGAAGTAAGTGAGGAATTCAAAACATATATTAATAATGATATAAGTTACCAAAGCTACGTTGATTATAAAGAAAAATCGCAAGAAGAATTAGATTTATTGAGTGAAGAAAATAGATTAGTTCAAGAATATAACACAATATCTACTTCAAGAAATAAATACACTTGCGTAGTAAATGGCAAAACTTACGATTATGATTTCTTATCTTCTGAAGATGCAAATTATCTATTCGAAGAAGATTATGATGCATATTATGCAGGATATATGGAATGTGTAAAGGCATTTAACAATGACTGTGGCAATATATATCTTCAATTAGTACAAATTCGAGATAAGATAGCTAAGCTTAACGGCTATGATAGTTATGCAGAATACGCTGATAAAAATACATATCGTAGAGAATACGACATAAAAGAACTAGATTCTCTTAAATCATTAATGAAAGAGTATGGCGGATATATCTATTACTATAGTTATTCATTCGATAGAGACATAGATTTAAAAGTTACTGAAGAAGAATTGCTTAAAAATACAAAAGATATCATGCATCAAATAACAGAAGATGTTGGAAACCATTTCGATTTATTTTTAGATAAACATATTTATTCTATTGATAAATCAGATGATAGATATAACGGGTCTTATATGACTACCCTTTCAACCAAGAAAGCCGGCTATATCTTTATTAACTTAAATGAAGATTATTCTGATTACTTTACTTTGGCTCATGAGTTTGGCCATTTATACAATAGTTTCTATGGTATCAATCCAAATCCTATCGTAACTAACGGAATATATGATTTGATGGAAATCCATTCATCTGGTTTAGAGCTATTGTTTGGTGAAAAAGCGAGCGAATTATTTGGCGATGACTATGAATACATCTGTTCAAATAATATCTTAGAAATGTTATATTCAATCACAATGGCATGTATCTATGATGATTGGCAAAGATATGTTTATGAAAATCCAAATTCAACATTAGATGAAATAAATGATAAGTTTGAAGAAATAGCTAACGAATATAATTTCTATTTAAGTAAATACTTCTGGATGTTCACACCACATAACTTTGATTCGCCAATGTATTATATGAGTTATGGCGTGTCATTCTATACAGCATTACAGATATGGTATGAAGCTGTGCAAGATTTTGATAAAGGTGCCAAGATATGGGAAGCTTTAGCACAATCAAATGGCTATGAAAAGAGTTATCTTGATACCATTTCGGATGTCGGTCTATCTCCATTCACTGATGAAAAGTACGGCCGAGAAGTTATAGAAACAGCACTAGTATATATAGATGATGTTTATGCATACTATTATGACTAAAAAAAGAAACTAATCAGTTTCTTTTTTTATGACAACATTTTTAGTGCTTTATGAATGTTCTTTATGGTAACTTGATCTTTTATCTTTGCCTCTTCGCCATCAAGCGTCCAAATTACTTTATCATTGAAAGACAATTCTATTTCCGAATTAAAGTACCAATGGAAGTATTTATGTTGATTAGCCAAAGTTTCGATGATAAGCGGCATTCCAAGAATAGGATCTTTAACATATTCGACTATCAAAACATTAAATTTGCCATCATCAATTCTACCCTTTTTCTTATCTAGATATTCTATTCCTGCAACACGATTTCCAGAGAATATAAGACCAAATAGAGCGTCATATGTCTCATCTTTGTTTCCACATTTCACATGAACATTGATAGGCTTTATTTCTTGTAATTTGCTTATTCCCTCAAAGATATAAGCTAAATTGCCGAACGTCTCTTTCGACTTTCTATTTGTCGAAAAAGGAACATCACAGAAAGCTCCAAAAGCAGCTACATAATTGAAATATTTACCATTGAATTCTCCAACATCAAATTCTCTATAATTACCCTGACATATTCTTTCCGCAATTGCGCCCCAGTCGTTTCCAAGATTAAAGTTAGAACCAAAATCATTCATAGTACCACTAGGGAAATACGCCAATAAAGGTTTATTCTTTTTATTCATTAAAGCATTTGTTATTTCGTTTATTGTGCCATCGCCACCAAATCCACATACAATATCAACTTTCTTGCGATAGTTTTTTAAGTACTCATAAGCATCGTTCTTTGCTTGAGTAACATATAATTCGACTTCATATTTGTATTTCGAAAAAACTTCTAATGCTTCTAATAGATGTGCCTTAGAAGATTTAAGTCCTGACTTAGGATTGATAATTGCTAGCACTTTCATACTACTTAATTCTATTATGAGTTATCACAACATTCAATCACACAAAAAAAGATATAATAATTGGTGAAAGAGACAAAGGCGATGAAAAGAGAATTAGGATTCGCAAGATGTGGTTTAGCATGTTGCTTATGTTCGGAGAATACAGTATGTAAGGGCTGCAAAGTCGATGGCTTTAAAGACCTTTCTTGGTGCAAGGACGCCGAATGGTGTGAAAATAGAAAATGTTGCATCGAGAAAAACATAAAAGCATGTTATGAGTGCCAAAACGGCGATTGTTTAAAGGGCTTGTTTAAAGACAAAATAAAACCACGTGCTTTTAATGAATTCATTAGAAGATACTCAAAAGAAGAATTATTAGATTGCTTAGAAAGAAACGAAAATAACGGTATCGTTTATCATCGAAATGGAATCAATGGAGATTATGACGACTTTGATGATATCGAAAAACTAATCGATTTCATCAAAACTGGAAAACGTGACGATATAGAAACAAGTGCTGGCGCTATTATATATACTGTTATCGACAAAAAAATTAAGTATTTACTAATAAAAGATTTCAATCACAATTGGGGTTTCCCAAAAGGCCATTTAGAAAAAAACGAAACCGAAGTTGAAGCGGCTATTAGAGAGATTAAAGAAGAAGTTGGAATAGATATAACTATCGATACTAATTTTAAAGAAGAATTAAATTATATAATGCCAAACGGAAGAGCTAAAAAATCAGTTTATTTCATAGGCACATATCAAAATCAAGAAGTTCATAAACAACTTGAAGAAGTCGAAACAACTTCGCTGGCAAATTACGA
>JAGHUL010000115.1 GCA_018064825.1 Candidatus Colivicinus equi | reverse complement strand
AATTGGATTTTTGATTAGCCTAACTAACCATTTCCCAATTAGTCAATTAAGTAGAGAAAAAATTTGAGCGAAGCGAGTTTAACCCTGAGCGTTAGCGAAAGGGTTAAATACAATATTTAATTTATTAAATATTGTATTATCTTATCTTATTAATTATATATCTTATCTTATTTGTGCCCAATCTGGATGCAAAAAAGTGTAGTCTGTTGGGACACTACCTGTACCAATTGACTACACCAAAGTGCAGTCAATTTGGGCACGTAAATTTTTTTGACAAAAATAAAGTAGGGAATAATAGGTTAAGAAGACCATTCAGATTGGAGGTGAGAATGCAAATGAATGAAAACGATTATTTTGTGAAAGTCCCAAATGAGTATATACGTTGCAGCTTGGCAGATAAGCATGGGGTTAGCAATAAATTTTTTGTTGTATATATTCTAATAAATAGATATAGAACATTTGACAATTACAGTGTTATTACAATTGACAAGATACTTGAACTCTATGGAATAAAGAAAACTAAACATAAACCAAAAGCATTTAAAGAAATTCAAGAAGTTTTAAGATATATGGTTTCTAATAATATGATTGAAGTTTCTAGAGATATAGATTCACTGAATTATGATACTGGCATTTTTATCAAGATAAACACAAATAATTTTGATGCAGAAAAAAACTTTTCCAAAATAACCTATAGTCAGTTTTACAATATCTTTTCAATTGATAGCGAAAAGAATAACAAAGAAAATATACTAGTGGTATTTTTATATGTTAATTCATTTATAGGTGTAAGACCAAAAGATGGCAATGGAAACGAAACGATAGATCATCCTGAGAGATATCCAGAAGCATTCTATAAGTCAATTCGTAGTATGTCAGATGATTTATCTATGTCAAAAAACACAATATGTAAATATCTAGATATTCTTAGTGATACAAATAACCATTTACTAGTAAAGAAAGAAATAAATAAAAGTTTTTCAGACATTTCCAAAAACAAGCTTATACCTAACATTTATGTTTTAAACAACGATAGACAAAATCAAGAAATAGAATGGGCAACAAATAATCTTATTAAGATGTATTGTAAAAATAAAAATAATAAAAAAAGTAGAGAATAATACATTGTGGATGAATTACTATTTTACAATTCATCTTTCACAAGAAAAATAACTCAATACATAGGAGGTTACTATGGTAAATAAATTTTTAATTAAAGGAGAAGAAAAAAAGAATGAACAACGAATTACTAAAAGACAAAGCTGAGAATAAAAGTATTTATAAACACAACTTACATATTCCTACTAGAGAGGAATTTCACAGAAGTTATTCTGGTTTAATTACAATTGCAGAATTTGATACTTCTAAACCTAATCCTTATAACATTAACAAAATTGTAAGTTCACTTAATTTCACTAAGCACTTAGAAAAGAAAAAAACAAATCAAGAAAATAAAAAATAACGAAAGTGAGGATAATAAATAATGGCTAATACAACTAATGCAGAAGAAAAGAAAAAATTTTTTACACAGGATGGTTACTGTATTACTGTTCCATTAAGCGATGATTGGATTGTAAAGGCATTTACAAGACAAACAAATAAAGAAACTAATACATATGAAACAAATTTATTTATTGGAAAAGAATCTGACCATTTTCTACATGAAATAGTTGGAGATATTTTTACAACAGTACCAAGTGAAAATGTAAAAATCAATTTTGAAGTTGCTAATATGGTTATTTCCAAATATAAGGAAGGTTATTTTAACTATCACATAGAAAGCTATAATGATGAATTAACTGCTATGTCATTAGGATTTGAGAAGGTGGATGAACTTAATGGGCTGTAAATATTGTGGACGTGCATTGGGATATCATGATACAAGATGTCCGTTATACGAAGAACCAAATGCAAAATATAAGTGCCAAGCATGTGATGAAGGAATCTTTCCTGGAGATGAATATGTAGAGTTCAATGGAAAGTATATTCATTATGATTGTGCAGATATATATGAGCTGCTAGATTTATTCGAGGCAGAAATTATGACTATGGAGGATGATTGATTATTGGCATTAGATACACAATACAATATGTACTCTATTGATACAGGTAATTTTTATAGTAACCATGAACGTTATTTACATGATATCAATCACAAGTACAGAGATGAAAGAAATTACATAAATAATAAATTACCAGATATAGAAAAGAGTTTGATGTCTTTTGGGTATTCAGAAAAAGACATCAACAATATAAAGAATGGCAATTTGGACGAAGTAACTATAATTGACGATTCACAAGATACTGTTAATGAGTATATTAAATGGAATCAGTTAATTAAACATAAAAGACAAAAAGCAAATGAATCAAAAGAGAAACTTAAAACGTTATTGAGCAATAAAATTGCACAGAACGAATTAACAGATGGAAAAGACCATATTCGTACAATAAAAGATAATAGTCTAAAGGACACTGATATCATTTCAGTCTTTGATTCTTCTCTAAGTAGAACTATTGGAGTAAAAAAAGACGAATTAACTGATGCACTAATGGTTATTAAAGTGTTTTACTTTGATGTATTTAAAGATATTGCATTCTATGGATTTATGTATAATGGCGAAAAATACAAATATTTCACATCTTCTGCTGGGCAGATTAGAAAAAAGAAAGCAGTATTTATAAAAGAATCAGTATGGAACAAAATTGAAAAAACTATAATGTGTGGTCTAACAATAGATAAAATCAATTCAAAAGGCGGTAATAATGTAAATAAGCACCTTGCATATATGGCTTTATCAAACTCTGCGACTGATGAATGGAGAGATTTTGATATAGATAAAACTATTGTAGTCGATGATTTTGAAACAGATGTTTATGGAACTTATGACTTTGTTGACGAGTCTGATTATTCAATTATTAGAAAGAATGATTATGTTCCAATTCCTCATACTGACGGTGCAGGCATGGTACTACCATCTTTATGTGATAGGAACTTTATGTTTCGTGCGCCTTGGATTAAAGGACTACTTGGAGTATTTGATTTTGTTAAATTTATTAAAGTCAATAACTGCTCTCCTATCATAACTGACATTTATGGTAAGGAGCATGATGTAATTAAAGAAGATATCCAAATTATTTTCACAAAAAGCCAGTTCAAAATGTATAAGTACTATGATTCATGGGATGAGTACAAGGATTATTTCAAAAGATATAATTGTACAGCTGGAAGATGTAATATTGAAGAAGATAGGATAAAAAACGCAAAAATTAACTATCAGATGTTGCAAACTCTTACAAGCATTACAGACGAAGAAACAAACAAATTAATTGAGAAATCTTTGGATAAAATAACAAACGTATGTACATCCAAAGAAACAATGATGGATATACTTGGAATTACGCCTTACAACGACAATATGACACCATTTCAGAAAGCTGTAAAGATTTATCCACCGTTATTAAGTGATACATATGCAAAAGATGTTATTAGAGAAGTTAAGGACAGTTTATTGAAAAAATATAGAAGCGGAAAACTTGAAGTAACTGGAAAATACACTTTCCTACTTCCAGACTTCTACGCAGCTTGTGAATATTGGTTTGGACATATAGAGAATCCAAATGGTCTATTAAACGATAAGGAAGTATTTTGTTGGCTATTTAAACATAGCGACAAATTAGATTGTTTGAGAAGTCCTCATCTATATAAGGAACATGCAATTAGATTTAACGTTGCAAATAATGCATATGGTGAACGCACAGAAAAACTTAGAGAGTGGTTCACAACAAATGGCATTTATGCAAGCACACATGATTTAATTAGCAAGATTCTTATGTATGATGTTGATGGAGATAAATCTTTAGTTGTTGCAGATAAAGATTTTATTAATATCGCAGAAAGAAATATGAATGGGATTGTTCCACTTTATTATAATATGCGAAAAGCAGATCCTACATTACTTAACAACAAAACTATCTATGCAGGTTTAAATGCAGCATTCACTCATGGGAATATTGGTATCTATAGTAATAACATTTCAAAGATATGGAATAGTGAAGTATTTATTGATGGTACTGATGAAGAAAAACAAGAAGCTATAGACGTAGTGAAATTATTATGTATGGAGAACAATTTCTGTATTGATAGTGCAAAAACGTTATATATGCCTGAAAGACCAGAATGGTTTAAACCAATTGTTTCTAAATTTACAAACGAAAAGCTTCCAGCGTTTTTTGAATATGCAAAAGACAAAGAAAAGTGCCAGGTAAAATCTAGAAATAAGAGTTTTGTAAATGAAATATATAAAAAGATTCCAAATAAACCAATAAACACACGCAGTTTAAAACTTGGTTCTATTGATTATAAACTAATGATGCAAAATGGTAGTATTGTTTGCAGCAAAGAAGTTTCTGATTTATATGATGAACTAAATAAAGATTATCGCTATATGATTAACATGAAAGACGAATATATTGACAATTTAAGATATGTCGCTTGTAAGATTCGCAATGAGTTTTCTAAATTTGGATATTCTGATGAAACAATTACTGATATGCTAGTTGAGTATACATATGGCAAGGGGAAAAGATATAAACAGCTTCTATGGTTCTGCTATGGTAAGTATATAGTTAATAACCTTGAAAAGAATATTGGTGTTAAGAAAACTAAAATTATTCAATGTATTGATTGTGGAGAATGGTTTGAAGTTGATTCTAGAAACATGAAAAAAATTCGTTGTAATGTTTGTCAAAAAGAATATAGAAAAGAATGGGATAGAGAAAGAAAAAAAATAAGTAAAAATTCCACTTTTGTTTTTTAGTCCATATATAATGGGTTAATTAAAAATATTTTTATTAAAATAATCCATTAACAATGGACTAAAAAAAAATACCATTTGTGGCTATATAGGAAGCATATCGCCACAATAACTAAATATAAAATCCAGGAGAAATTATACCATGTTATTATTTACAAATCAAGATGTGCTTACATATAAAACTGATCAGAAATGGAGGGTTGTACCATTTGACTATAACTCAAGATGAATTAATAAAAGAAATTGCAATTAAAGAAGATATTGATGTGGCGACAGTCCGAAGAATTTTCAAATCGGCAGAGGATAATATTTTCGACCACTTATCTTCCACTACACCCTCCGAAAATATCTTAGTTAAAATATTAAACGGATTAAGCATTGAATGCAATTATATTCCTGAAAAAGAAATACATACATACGATAATATACTGTGTGAGTCAAGAATTTGGGCAAAACCAAAACTCACAAGATATTACAATAGAAAGCTTAATGGATATTTTGAAAAATAAGCATTCCTTTTTGTGAAAAGAGCAGCTACCCTTCTATGTAGTTGCTCTTTATTCTTTTTTTGGCGGGATGGAGCAGTTTGGTAGCTCGTTGGGTTCATATCCCAAAGGTCGTAGGTTCAAATCCTACTCTCCGCAATAACCTGTCTGTCGGTATATAGACAGACCAACGTAGCTGGAGGGACTTCGTTAACTTCCCTACTAAATGTAGAGAAAGAAGGTTTAAATCATAGTTTCAATTACAAAGAACGAAGCAAACAAACTTCGTGAAATGGGAGTAAAAAATGGTGAGAATGGAATTTCAAAAACCCACGGTCATCATAAATCATATTACTTATGTGAAACAAAATGGAATATTGATAAATTAAATAAGATTAGACAGAATTAAATTTGCAAAAGAAAGGTGGACACACCGCTTGAAGAAGAATTCAATATCCTTAGAAGTTATTGGTGGCAACGCAGAGTCAGTTACTGGTAGTTGCACAAAAATAACAACAAAAGAACATGTTTATTTATTTGAATTGGGTATGATGCAAGATGGTCACACACCACTTGAGAACTATCATCTTAATTCAAAAATGCTACAGAAAATCAAACCACAGGAAATAGACTATATTATGATAGGTCACTTACATCAAGATCATATTGGATTAATTCCAGCGTTATATGAGCGTGGTAAATGTAATGCAAAAATTATTGTGCCAAGAGGATCACTATCAATTCTAAAAGAAATGTGGTTAGATAGCAGTTATATTAATCAGAGAGATTGTGAAATCATTAATTTAAAAGGTAAAAATTATGAGCCTTTCTATACAGAAAAAACAGTAATGCAAGTTTTGAACTATGTTGAAGAAATTGAGTCAGGAGAAATTATCCCTATTTCAGACGAATTATCTATTAGGTATAAAAACGCAGGTCATATTTTTCTATCAAGACAAGCAGAGGTCTATGTAAAGTGTGGTTCTCATACAAAGAAAATTTTATTTACAAGTGACCTTGGAAATTTAAACACTTTAGAAAACAGAGTTTTTGTAGAACCTTTTGAGCCAGTTACAAATTGTAATATTGTGATTGGTGAATGTACATATTCTGCAAGAGGAAGAGAAATTAACAAAAAAACGTTAAAACTTGATATTGAAAAGATAAAGACAGTTGTTGACCAATATTGCGTTGACAATAATCATAGAGTATTAATCCCAAGTTTTAGTTTGGATAGAACACCATATATTCTATGGATTCTATATAACTTATATGGTAAAGATGATAGTTTTAATGTTCCTATCTTAATAGATAGCCCATTAGCTAATAGATTATTAGACTGCTACTCTTCCACTCTTGAAGGCGATGCAAAAGAAAAATTTGACGATATGATGAGCTGGAAAAACATTAAGAGAATAATAACCTCAGAAGATAGTAAAGCTGCAATCACAGAAAAAGGTGCAAGGGTTATTCTATCATCATCTGGAATGCTTACAGCAGGAAGATCTGTTAAGTGGGTACAAAACATTTTGTCTTGTGCAGAAGATATTATTTTGTTTATTGGATATTGTGCAGAAGGTACTTTGGCACATAAAATCCAACATGAAAAAGAACAAAAGACTATTAATATAAATGGAAAACCATATAAAAATAAATGTCAAATTGTATCTTTAGGTTCGTTTTCGTCTCATATGCAGAGAAGCGATTTAATTAACTATTATAAGTCTATCAATTGCGAAAAGATTTATTTAGTACATTCTGATAAAGATTCTAAAATTGAGTTTAAGCATGATTTGGAAGAGGCAATTTCTAATTGCTCTAAATCAACAAAGGTAACTTGTGTGAATAAAGGTACAAAAATAAGTTTGTAAAAAATATACTAAGAAAGAACGAGGTATTTGCTCGTATGAATAATAAAAAACTTGAAACTGCATATTTAGATATTGCTATTCCTCAGAACGTTGAAAATCTTCAGCTACCTGATCCATCACTTTTACAGTTTTATAAAAATTATGACAATAGAGTTTTGTGGATTGATAGTGAGATTTCAGAGTATACTCTTGAATATGCAAAAATGATTATGCAATGGAATTTTGAAGACAAATTAAATAATATACCAGTAGAGAAAAGAAAACCAATTAAAATTATCTTTTTCTCACCAGGTGGTGATTTAGAAGTTAATAATTGTTTAGTTGATACAATTCAGTTGTCAAAAACAAAAGTTATAGGCATTAATGCTGGAGAAGCTGCATCTAGCGGATGCTTTATCTATTTGGCATGTCATGATAGATATACATTCCCTACTGCACAGTTTTTAATTCATCAGGGTGCAGGCACATTCTCTGGAACTTATGATATTGTAGTTGCAGCAATTATGAATTATCAGAGACAGATTGAAGAACTTGGAGATTTTGTTTTATCAAGAACAAATATCCCAGAGAATGTTTTCAATGAGAATTTCTCAACAGATTGGTACTTAAGTGCCGACGATGCTATTAAATATGGAGTAGCACATAAAGTTATAAATAGTTTGGATGAAATTATTGGAGAGTAGAATTTACTACTCTCCTATTTATTTTAAGAGTAAAAGGAGATAAAAAAATGGCAATTGTAATTAAAGAAACAGATAGCAAAATTGTAGCGAGAAAGAAAAACATCACATTAAAAGATATCCTAGTTCAGAATATTAGACTTGTTGATATTGATGGCGAGGATTTAACTGAACAGTTTAAAGAGGCAGTTCCAGAAGGAATTACGAGTGTAACACTCAAGGCATCTTTTGAGTTATCAGATGAAGACTAGGTGGTGAATTAAGTGAATCAGCTAGAACAGTATGGTCTAACAGACGAAACTTATAAGGCTTGTTGTAAAGACATTGATGCAAAATTATCTGGAGAAAATGATATGGATTGGTCAGAAATTAGAGATAAATACTCTCTTCCATTCAATCCAGATACTATTCGTAAAGCATCAACATCAATTTTTGGTGGTTATTACAGAAGCCATCTTAATGATAACTATACTTCAAATGATACAGACATAGATTTGAAGATTGCAGAACTTCGCAAAGAGCGTATGAAATTACAGACTGCAAATATTGAAAGAAATCGTATAGATAGAACTGAAGCAAGACATGAATTATTTTATGAACAGATTGGTCAATATATTAAGTCTAAAGAGTATGAAAAATTAGAACCGTATTACGAACCACATAATAAGAATATGAAATATCTTTTAGGTATTGCAGACGTTCATGCCAACGCAAATTGGTTTACTCAAACTAACGAATATAGTATGGATATTGTTCGTGATAGGTTTGAAATATTATTGATTGAGGTTGAGAATTTTGTCAAAGAAAAAGGACTAGACGAATTAAGCATTATCCTATTGGGAGATTTAATTGATGGGTGTTTAAGAATGACAAATTTGCAGGTAATGGACAGTTCTGTGTCTAAGTCAATAGCCGACATTTCAGATATTATTATTGATTTTATTGAGCAGCTTATTGAAGATACTCATATTCATATACATCTTTATGATGTAATATATGGTAATCACTCAATGCCTAGATTCTTACAAAATTATGATGTTAGAGAAGACCTTGGATATACAATTCATAGATATATATGCACTGGTCTTAAACATAATAAAAATGTTACTATCTATTCTCCTACTGATGGAGATATGTATTTAGATTTTAAGATTTGGGATTTTAATTTCATTGGCTTTCATGGTCATACTGAGAAAAACCAGTCTGAAGCTATTAAAGACCTTACAATGCAGCGTAGAAAACTATATGATTATGCTATTTGTGGGCATCTACATACAAATAAAACTACTACAAACACAATTGGTGGGTGTCATGATGTAGAAACTATTCAGTTCCCATCGTTTGTAGGTGATGACCCATATGGTAACTCATTACATAAAATTTCTAAGAGTGCATGTATGATTTGTGGTTTTGATAAAGATTTTGGATACATAGAGAGTAATAAAATTATTTTAAATTAACAAAAAAACAAAAGAAGTAAAGGAGAAAACTAAAATGACAAAGAATGAATTAGTAACAAAAATTAGCGAGAAAATGGAACTTACAAAGAAGGATTCAGCAGAATTATTAGATAAATTTTCTGCTGTTATTATTGAAGCATTAGCTGAAGGTGAAGAGGTAACAATCCCTGGAGTTGTTAAATTAAACGTTGTAACAGTACCTGAAAGACGTGGAATTGTTCAGATGGGTTCAACAAAAGGATCTGAATGGGTTAAGCCAGAACACAAAGAACCAAAGGCTAAGATTCAGAAAGCTTTAAAGGAAATTGTGCAGAAATCCCATTAGCTTTAGCTGATGGGATGGATGCGAACATAATAAAATTATGAATAATTGGAAATCTAAAAATAGACATAAGTATTTACTTCAATATCATCTTATTTTTGTTTGTAAATATAGAAAGAAATTATTATCAAATAAATCATTATCAGATGATATTAAGCAATTTTCTTATGAAATATGTTGTAAACATAATGTAATAATACATGAAATGGAAACAGATAAAGACCATATTCACTATATGATTGAGACTAATCCAAATACTAGTTTATCTGATTTAGTTAAGAACCATTAAGTCTTATACTACTTATCATATTTGGAGAAAATATCCCAAATATTTATCAAAACATTTTTGGAAAGAACATACATTTTGGACTGATGGATATTTTATTTGTTCTATTGGTAATGTAAGTGAAAAACAATTAAGAAAATATATAGAAAATCAAGGATAAAATAGGGAATTAATATATGAAAGGAAGTGATTATAGATGTTAGTTGCATACAAATATAGGATATATCCTAATAATGAACAAATTGAATACTTTGCTAAAACATTTGGATGTGTACGTTTCATCTATAATCGTATGCTTTCAGATAAGATTGAGTATTATAAAGAAACTAAACAGAAATTAAATAATACACCAGCTCAATATAAGAAAGAATTTGAATGGTTAAAAGAAGTTGATTCTCTTGCATTGGCAAATGCACAGATGAATTTACAAACAGCTTATAATAATTTCTTCAAAAGACCTGAAGTTGGATTTCCTAAATTCAAGAGTAAGAAAAATCATAATTATTCCTACACAACCAATAATCAAAAAGGAAGTGTTTCAGTATCTGATAGATATATTAAACTACCTAAGATTGGATTAGTAAGAATTAAGAAGCACAGAGATTTTGAAGGATTAATTAAATCTGTTACAGTTTCAAAAACACCATCTGGTAAATATTATGTCTCTGTTTTAGTCGAACAAGATGATATTAAGTTATTACCTAAGTCAGATAATAAGATAGGCATTGATTTAGGTTTGAAAGAATTTGCTATTACTTCCGATGGTGAAACGATTGAAAATCCTAAATACCTTAAGAAATCTGAAGATAGATTAAGAAAATTACAAAAGGATTTGTCTCGTTGTAAAAAAGGAAGTAAGAACAGAGAAAAATGTAGAATTAAAGTAGCAAAACAACATGAAAAGATTAGTAATCAAAGAAAAGACTTTCATCACAAATTATCTAAAAGACTAGTTGACGAAAATCAAGTAATATGTCTTGAGTATTTGAAAGTAAAAAATATGATGGCTAATCATAAAATGGCAAAATCTATCGCAGATGTTGGATGGTCACAATTTGTAACCTATTTAGAATATAAGGCTAATTGGTATGGTAGAGAAATATTAAAAGTTGATACTTTTTATCCAAGTAGTCAGTTATGTTCTTGTTGTGGTTATAAATTCACAGGTACTAAAAACTTATTAGTTAGAGATTGGACTTGTCCTAATTGTGGTATTCATCATGATAGAGATATTAATGCTGCTACTAATATAATAAATAAATGTTTAGAAGATAGAATCGCAGGAACTGCGAGGATAGCCTAGGTAAACTTGTCTCATTAGAGATATTGACTAGGAAGCCCAACGAGCTTTAGCTCGTGGGTAGTTCACAGGATGCAGTATTATAATTAATTAGACAGTTTCTAGTGGTGTGTACTACATTTATTGCGGTATGCACCACATTTTTGCAATTATGGAAAAAACGAAAAAGAATGAAGGAAAGTTATTTGAATCTGACTTTCAGAAATCAATAGATATAGAAAAAATATTAGTTAAAAGATTCAATGATAACGCAGCATCTTTTGGTGGAAGTAATAATACAAGATTCACTTCAACAAACGAATGCGATTATGAATTATTTGACCCAGAATCAAGAACGTTATATTTTCTAGAATTAAAGTCTACTCTCTCATCGCTTACATTTTGGAGAGAAGATTTTGATGGTAAAAGTTTTAATATTAAAAGAAATCAGATACTTGGGTTAAGTAAATTTAGTAAATATGAAAATACTGTGTGTGGTTTAGTTATTAACTTTAGAAGTAAAGAACTAAATGACACATTTTTTGTTTATATAGATGAATTTGTCAAATATACAAATCAATTAAATAAGAAATCAATAAATTATAATGATGTGATAAAAATGAGTCCAATTAAGGTTCAGTGCAATAAGAAAATAACTAGATATAAGTATGACATAGATAAATTCATTAACGAAACTAAAAAGTAAATATTGTGATTTATGGAGAGTGGTTATACTACTCTCCTTTATTGTTTGCTTATTATTTCAATTCGTTTTAGACGTAGGTGCAAAGCCAAATTGAAAATTAAATTATTCGTTTTAAAAAAAAAGTAAAGGAGGAGTGTTATGGTAAAAGATTCTAAAAGTAAAAGAAGTCCAAATCTAGAACTTGGCACAACAGAATTATTAAAAGAATGTAATAAAGAATCATTGAAATTGTTAGAAAAATATAAAATAGATATGTCTTTACGTGAGCTGTCTCCGAAAAGTATTGAAAACTATTTATCTGATATAAGTCAGTGGTTTCGTTATATTAAAATTTATCAAGATGATAAATGTATTACTGATTTAGAAGAAGAAGATTTAACTGAATTCTTCTATTTTGGAAAAATGGGTGGGAATAGTACACGTAGGAACAAAAGAAGAATGTCATCAGTTTCTGCATTTTATAAATTTCTTAGAAAGAAGAAAATTATAACTGAGAATCCTATGGAATTTATTGATAGACCTAAAAAAGACATTGATGTATATGTCCAAACATTTTTATCTCAAGAACAAGTAGACTTAATGAAACAAAAATTAATCGAATATGGAGACTTACAGTTATATACATATGCAATGTTATCACTTTCTACTATGGCAAGAGTCACTGCAATTTCAAATCTCACTTGGGATCAAAACGACTTTGATGAAAGAACATTTAATGACGTACTAGAGAAAGAGGGAAAAGTGGTGACCCTCTATTATTCTTTGGAGGTTAGAGATTTATTAAAGCAATTAATCCAGTACAGAAAAGATAATGATATTGATGATAAAGGCTATGTATTTTACACAGGACAGGAAGACCACGCATCCAAAAGTACGCTGACAGAATGGGCACATAAAATTGGAAATATGATTGACGTACCAGAGCTGCATCCACATGATTTTAGACATAGTGGAAGTCAGTTAATGCTATTAAATGACGCACCAATTGAATTAATCAGTGAACTCCTTAACCACAGCGGCTTGGATGTGACTAAGAAGCATTATTTGCGTCCTGATAAGAAGAAAACACAAGCAAATAAAGACAAATACGCTGCTATTTAGCAGTTTCACAGTAATGAGCAAATTAATGATATGTTTTGATTTTCAATTAATCAAACCATTAATTTTGCTCATTATTCAATTTTACGGAGGAAATACGATGGTAACATTAAATAAATATAGTGATAGACCAAATAGAGAATATTTAGAACTATATGGTCTATCAACCGACGAAAAACCGATTGGTAAATTTGAGAATTCATTCATAGGAAATGCAAGCTCTTTCTATGAGATGGATACTAGAAAAGCATTTTTATACGATGAAGAAAATAATGAGTGGCTACCACAGTAAGGAGGAAGACTAAATGAATTTTACAGATATTGCAATTTCAAAAAATTATACAAATTTAGTTGCTTTAGGTCTTTCTAACGTAGCCATTGATAATAAAACAGGTACTGTAACATTTACCTTAAATGACGGTAGTGTCGCAAGTTGGACTTTTCCCATCCCGAAAAACGGTGTTTCTGTTACGAATTTAAGCGTTGACTCAAACAATCATTTGATTGTGGAATTCAGCGATGGTACGACTCATGATGCTGGTGTTTTACCAATGGTATCAGACCCAAGTAAGATACCTTATACAAATTCACAGATGACAGGTGTTAAAAATGTAAAGTCTGCATTGGACTTTCTTTTAACTGCTGGTGGTAATGGCGAGTTAGAGGAAGCCCTTACTGCTACACAGGCTATTGGCTCAGTAACAAGTGGAAAGACATATCCAAAGGGAACAAGTTTGGAGACAGTTTTGAGAGACATTCTTATTAAGGAGGAAGCTCCTACTGTTGCTCTCACACTAAATCCAGCAAAGGTTCTATATGATGTTGTTGAGGAAACTCTTTCTACTATTGTACTTACTGCTACTGTTACAAAGAAAACATATCCACCTACAAAGGTTACATATTATGTAGATGATGTTGTTGTAAGTGAGAGAACTATTACTGATGGCGGTACATTCAGTTATACACATAACTTTGCTAGTGCCACAAATGAAAATCATACATTTAAGGTTGTTGTTACTGATGGCAAGTTGAGTTCTAATGCTACAAAGACAATTAAGTTTGTTGGAAATAGCTATTATGGAACTGTTGCGAGTGATATTGGTACTCCTACAGAAGCACAGATTAAGGGACTAAATAAGACATTGAAAGATGTTAAAGGATATACATACGACAACATTACAATGGACTTTGGCAAGGTTGTATATGCTTTCCCTAAAGATTTTGGTGCTTTAACTAGCATAAAAGATACGGTAAACAATCTTAATTACACAGACTCATTCAGTAGAACAGTGGTTAATGTAGATGGCATTGATTATTATGTTTACACACAGACAGACCCAAGCGCTGCTGAAGGAATTAAATTAGTATTCGCATAAAGGAAAGGAGTAAAAATATATGGCTATTTCAATGTTAGACAACATTGGTTACAAAGGACAGAAGCCTGACAATTCGAGAAGCTCCTTTGCGACCATTGCGGAGATGGCTTCATACCCAGAGACGTATCTGGCTAATATATACGTCACAATGGTTGAGGAAACAGGAAAACAGTATATGTATCAGAGAAGTAATACTGTTGACCTAGAGCATCCAGAATTAGGTAAGTGGCGTGAACTCTCTGGCGGTTCGGCAGATCTTACAAATTATTACAACAAGGTCGAGGTTGATGACTTAGTTAAAGTTGCAAAAGATATTGCAGATGAAAATGCAACTCATATAGGTTCTATGACATCTCTTGCAGTGGATACATGGACAGATTTAGTAACTGCAATTAACGCTCTTTACAATAGTTTTATGAGTAGCATTACTTATGCAAATAAGAAAATGACTATTACATATAGAAATGGAAATTCAATCGAGATTGATGTCTCTCCTATTATCACAGACACAAATATTGAAGAGTTCAAGAATGTGGCTATTGAAGATGTAGAGGACGGACAGGCATTATCTTATGATTCTACCACAAGTAAGTGGACAAATAAGACTATTGACTTGGCAAAGGTGTTACAAGATGCCAAGGATTATACAGATGTAGAGATTGTAAAAGCACAAGAATCTAACTCTGTTGCTTGTGATGAGAAACCATCATACGACTCTTCTACTGATACAGTAACATATAAGCAAAATGGAGAAACCAAGACAGAGGACGATACTCGTTCTTGGTTTTATTATATTGATGATGAAGGATTCGCTATCCAGACACGTTGGATTAATGGAATTGAGTTCACCATTGATGTAGGTGCTATTGATTTAAGTGATTATGTCAATAAGACAACTGATATTACGGGAGTGTTTGAAGAGAATCCTACAGACCTTACAAAGATTCCTAATCTTCAGTATATGCAAACATTAAGACTTGTATTGATTACTGCATTAGGAAAGAAAATAAATACAACTGATATTGTAAACACTCTTAATTCAGAAGCTACAGATAAACCTTTATCTGCTAATCAGGGCAAGGTTCTTGATGGCAAGATTACTGAGTTGGCTGAAACTGTAGACGGAAAATTAGATATGCAACAGGACGAATCTCATGCTGGCAAGGTTGTTTCAGTTGGCGAAGATGGAAAGCTTATCTTTACTGATGGAGGTGGAGCTGCTGAGAATGTAAGCTATGAGAATGCTTCACATACAAATTGGGATACAGTCAAAAAGGCATTAGATGGAATTATTGCCAAAGTGGAATATGTGAAACCTGAGATTACATCATTTACTAAGTCTGTTGGAGATGTATTTGAGATTGGACAAAAGGTATCATCAATCGACTTTGCATGGACTTTGAATAAAGAGGTTACATCACAGACTTTGACTGATTGTACTGTTACTGTTGATGATAGAACTGCTACATATAACACTGAATTAAGTGCGAACAAGACATTTACACTTTCAGTTTCAGATGGGGAAAATTCAGCAAGCAAATCATTATCTATTGCGTTCCGTAACAAGATTTACTTTGGTGGTGCGACTGAGCCATCTGATTATGATAGTGCATTTATTCTTGGTCTTGCTAAGAATCAGTTTGCTACTACATGTAAAGGAAGCTACTCTGTATCTTGCGGAAATAATGAGTATGGATATATTGCCTATCCTAAATCATTCACAAAGATTAGTACAGTTTGGATTGGTGGTTTTGAATATGAAGTTGTACCATGTGCTGACATATCATTCACTAATGCAAGTGGATATGCAAGTACTTACAGCATAGTTCGAACTTCTAAACCAAGTCTTGGCTCGATTGTAATGGAGGTGAAGTAAAATGTTGAAATTAATGGATACAATTGCTCCAGCAGCGGACTTTGAGATAGCACAAGCAAAAGATATTTCTGTTGTAATTGGTGGTAATACTAAAATGTTACAAGAAGCAATTGACAATGGAGATATAGGCGGTGCTGGAGATATTGTTGTGAAATGCACAGAGGAACAGTATGGGGCTTTGCTCCCTGCGCAGAAAGCTCTCAATATCATCTACTGCACAGAGAAGTTTTTGTATTACCACGATGATACACTTGCTCCTGTTGTGGATGCAGATGCAATCATGGATGCTATTGGAGATCTTGAAGAACTGAAGACAGAGGAAAAGAGCAATCTCGTAGGTGCTGTTAATGAGATTAGTGATTCTTTAGTGGACTTAGATACAAAGGTTGATGGTAAGGCAGACAAGGATAGTATCGTTGCAGAAACAAAGAGTTTCACATTAAATGCGAAATATAGAACAAATACACAATGGACTTGTAATGTTGCTAAAAGTGGTTATAAGGTTATTGGTGTTACGTTTGAACATGGGTATTCAGCACAAATTTTGACGTGTATCGAAACTTGGAGTAATGATGTATTAAAAGGATATGCGTCGAGAGTTGAAGAGGGTAGTGATATAAATATTACTGCATACGCACACATTATATATCAAAAAATCTAACAAGTAGTTAGTCCACTAAATGTTCCCTGACTATATAAATCAAAACAAAGAAAGTCCTCCAAAAACAGAGAATATATAAATAAAGTATTAACTGTTTTTGGAGGTATTATTATGGATGAAAAAATTAACAAGATACTTATGATGATGTCAGACTCATTAGATAAAGAACAATTAAATAAGC
>JAGHUL010000052.1 GCA_018064825.1 Candidatus Colivicinus equi | reverse complement strand
CCTGCAAAATATAGAATTATTTCTCAAATATGGGATTTAATTCCAAGCGGTCATATTGGTTCTTGGTCATTAATGAAGTTTCAATTGATTAAGATATTTGGAAATTACTACAATTCTGTTGAATATAGCCCAGTAATATGGATACTGTTCACAATTGCGTTTGTTGTGGTTGCAAAACAAATATATAAGAAATATCAAGTTGCTGGGAAATAAATAATATAGTAAGCATAAGAAAAGCCCTTTGTTAAGGACTCTATTTTATAATGGAGCAGATGAAGGGACTGTAATAGATACATTTTCTATAAAAGAATATAAACAAATAATAAATAAAATAGGGCTTTTAATGAGTAACAACTAAAGAAAATAAGAAATAAAATAACGAAAAAATGAAAAAAAGCCCGCAAAAGAACCCTCAAAAAATAATGCGACTTTTCAATTCATTCGCAATTTTCATTGTTGAGATAGTATTGATATATAGGGAACATATATGTATAATAAATTCATAAATGTTCCCTATGGAGTTTTAATATGAATGATAAAGTTTTAAATGAATTATTACAAGAAAAAGCTGATATAACTGCAAGAATCAATCTTATTACTTATGATGGTTCTCCAGAAGTAAAACAAAGTGGAGAAAAGAAATACATCTACATAAGAAAAAGAGTTGGTTCAAAATTAACATCAACTTATGTTGATATATATTCTGATGAACTATTTGCTTTGCTACTGAAACAATCTAAAGAATTAAGACAATTAAAGAAAGAGTTAAGACATATTGAAAAAGAATTAGCTTCAATAGGCTATGTTCAAGATAATTTAGATAGCAAAGTTATTCTTAACTTAGAATATGCTAGATCGAATATGAAACAAATAATATACGATCAAGCAATATTAGAAGGTGTATCAACAACATTCCCTCAAACTGAAACAATTATCGAAAACGGAACAGTAAATGGAATGAAAGCTGATGATATTCAAAAGATATTAAATTTAAAACATGCTTGGGAATTTGTGTTAGATAAAGATATATTATCTTATCCTAGTAATCTTGATGTTTTATCACATATTGCAAAACTTGTGAATGAAGGATTCTATGATAATGGTGGAAGACTAAGAGGTGTTCCTGTAACAATAGGAGGGTCAACTTACAAACCAGAGCTTCCAATTGAAGTTGATGTTAAAGAAGATATAAAAGCTATCATTTACTCTGGAAAAGATATTCCAACAAAAGCTATAGAATTGTGTTTATATTGTATGAAGAAACAAATATTCGTTGATGGTAATAAAAGAGCATCAGTAATATTTGCCAATCATTATTTGATATCTAATGGAGCGGGATTATTAGTTATACCTTTTGAATTGGTTCCTGAATTCAAGAAAATATTAGTTGAATATTATGAAGATAGAGATAATGGTAATGCAATAAAATTTTTATTGGATAAATGTTATTTAAAAATGGATTAGTTTAACAAATTAGAATTTGTTGCTGTATTAGTAAGCGTAAAATACACGGGCGTACCTCTAAAAAGGTAATGATTTGTTGCTCTGCTTATTTGCATTTAACTAAGTCATATGAAATGAAGGAGGTTTTCTAGTATGCCATCGCCGGAAAAATTCAGAGAAACGCTTGACGACTTCGAGGTCGGGCAAAGTATTATTGATGAAATGTATCAGGGCTTTGACGGGATCGTGTCAAAGACCAACAAGAAGGTCAAATCCACTTTTTTCAAGCAGGCGCTGGACGTGATGAATGAAAAACTCCCGCCTGAACAGGTGCAGGCGATTTTTGAGGCTAACGCCTGCTGTAAAGGTGGCGCACGTCAGAAAGCTTCAAAGGAGTTTGCCAAAGTTAACGACGGACTCAGTCTTGAAGAAAAGCTTGAGCTGATTACATCAAGGCCGGAACTCTACATGGGACAGGCTCATCTTGATGCGAATGGTGATATTATCGTCACAGGTGCAGGTGTTTACGTCAACGGAAAATTCGAATGTGTCTGCCCGACGATCAGCAAGGTCAAGCGCGATTATGAAATACCAAGAGAATACTGCTATTGCTGCGGTGGACACTTTAAATATCACTATGAGATCATGCTGGGCGTCAAGCTTAGGCTTGCAGAGATAGTTACATCGCCGCACGATACGGACGGTGAGAAACCCTGCGCGTTCAGATTTGAAATCGTATAAGGAGAGCATATATCCTTCGGTATATGCATTGAAAAATGGGGCATCACTCGATTACGGTGATGTCCGTAAGAAATGTTTTGATGCAATGTGCCCGGATGAATGTCGTGTACATGTTCATGGCGAGGCGTTTGAGTAATAAATCAAAGCTTATTAGCTCATGGCAATGGAACATGAAAAAAAGAATTTAATGGAATAGACAAATCAGAATTTGTAGGGATAATAAATTCCGATTTTACTAAATTTGAGAGCATCATAGGTATAGAAAGGCGAGATTATGAGATTGATGTTAACATCTTGTGGATTAGAAACAGAAGAAATAAAACAGTATTTTTTGAAAATGTTAGGAAAGCACCCAAACGAAACAAAAGCATTATTCATTCCAACGGCTGCAATTGATGCGGATGCAATTGCAGTTCTTCCAAAATGTATGAATGATTTGTTGAAATGTATGATTCCTAAGGAAAATATAACGGTTTATGACCTTCATGAAAATATTACATATGAAGATATCTTACAATATGACATTGTGTATTTGTGTGGTGGAAGAACGTCATATTTACTTGAAAGAATAAATGATTCTGGATTTAGAAACACTCTTTTATCTTATATTGAGAATGATGGTTTTGTACTTGGAGTAAGTGCTGGAAGTTTGGTATTTGCCAATAATTTACCAGGGAATTTAGGACTGATTGATTCAAAACTCGATGTTCACTGTGAAAAAAGTAATGTTTCCGGAGCTATTTCTGTGCCTTTGCCGACAAATATTAAGTTATCAAATACTGCGGCAATAATAATTAAAGATATTTCAAGACAAATTGTGGTAATTGATTCATAGTTAGCAAAATTTATGGACAAGATGAAATATTGATGAGTGAATTAATTAGAAAAGGTTGGTAAAGAATATGACTATATATGATTTGGTAGAAATTATTGGCTTACCTATAGGAGTCAAGGAGCAATTGCAGGTTTGTCAAGAGAACAGAACAAATGAAATAACTATAGATATAAAAGATAAAATATTTGACAGAAATACTTGAGAATCTGGAATTGCGGAGTTGAAGGAGTATTTGACAGATGATCCATACTCAATGAAAATACTGTTGGAATAAATGAAATTTATCTATGAATACACTTACGATGAATATATCAATCTTGGTATTTCCACTGAAATATTTGCTGATACTTTTGGATTCATCAATAGATTTGTTGCCCCAACGAAAGATAGTAATGGCAAATATAGATATGATTGGGCATGGTGGCTCCAAAGACAAATCACATTACAGGAATTTAGAATTGGATCATTGGAATATGAATTTGTCGATGAAGAGAATAACCGAAGGATTGAGATACATATTCCTTCTGATGCAAATATGGAGCTTGAAACTTTATGTAAGTCAGTTGTCGATTTTTTAGAATTCGAAAAAAATACTTCCCGAATTGGGTAGGGGTTGATTTAGTAACAGAAACATGGATGGTTATGCCTGAGCTTGATTTAGTTCTACCTTCTGATTCGAAGATTCTAAAATTTAAGAGTCTTTTTGATATAGAATCAATAGATTACAACAAAACATGGTATATGGGATGGATTTTTCCAGGATATTCAGAAATAAATGATAATCTGCCAGAAAATACTACATTGCACAGAAATCTGAAAAAATATTTATTGTTGGGGAATAAATTTGGAATTGCCAAGGGTTGTTTGAACTTAGAACGGGTGTATAGGGTATTAGAAGAACGAAATTGAAATCTAGTGATGTAAGAATATGATTGTATTCTTACATCATTTTTGTATAATTATAAGCAATAACATAGTTGTCATGGAACGATAATATTCCGATTTTTTAAAATTAGACAAATCCGAATTTGGGAGGAGACGAAGATGGTTTCTAAAGAAAGGCTTAATGCTTTTATTGAACCATATTATATCGACAAAGATATAATGCATAACATATGGCACATTGAGCTTGTTAGACGACAGATGAAAAAGATTGTTAATCTGGGAAAGTATAAAATTGATGAAGAAATCTTAGATTTAGCCTTGGCATTTCACGG
>JAGHUL010000071.1 GCA_018064825.1 Candidatus Colivicinus equi | reverse complement strand
ATAGGATCATTTGAAGAAGCCGTTCCTGTTGTCCCTATTGCAGTATCTTTGGCAATCGGCTTAGGTTTTGACGCTTTTGTAGGTATCGCTATTTCTTTCTTGGCTGTTGGCTGTGGTTTTGCAACTGGCGTAGCTAATCCATTTAATATAGGTGTAGGCCAAGGTATTGCAAATCTTCCACTATATTCAGGCGTATCGTTAAGATTGCTTTCCTTCGTACTAATTTATGCCTTGTTGGTTGCTTATGTAATAAGACATGCTAAAAAAGTTGAAAAAGATATCGATTCTACTAAATTAGATAATTTCGTTAAAGACGACAAGAAAGAAGAAGCTTTAACTATATTCGCAACAATATTTGGTATTGGAATAGTGAATGTCCTTTTGTCACCATTCCTTACTTTCTTACAAGACTACACAATCATAATAATTGCTCTAACATTCCTAATTGCAGGATTATTCGCTTCTCATATTGTATATGATGATTCTAAAACTATAGCTAAACACTTCTTAGCGGGTGTCATTGAATTTTTACCTTCACTAGTTTTAATCTTACTTGCATCTTCAATTAAATATATCGTTGAAGCAACTGGCTTCTTAGATGTAATGATTGATTACTTAATTGCTATATCTTCTGGAATGAGCAAAGGGGCTTTGATTCTTTTTATATATTTTATTTGTTTGTTGTTAGAAATATTTATTCCTTCAGGTTCAGCAAAAGCTTTCGTTTTGTTACCTTTAGTTCTTCCGATTGCCCAAAAATTTGGAATATCATCTCAACTAGTAATCTTGGCATATGCCTTTGGTGATGGATTCGCAAACGTTCTATATCCAACCAACCCTGCTTTAATTATTTGTCTTAGCTTAGTAAATGAAAATTTTGGTAGTTGGATCAAAAACACTTGGAAATTCTTTATCGTAAACTACATATTAACTTGCGGCATATTATTATTTGGTTTATTCATTGGCTATTAATATCAACACACATTTAATATATAATGAGTTTGATTGGAGATATAACTTATGAAATATGGACATTTTGATGATGCAAGAAAAGAATATGTAATTGAAAGACCAGACACACCACTTCCTTGGATAAACTATTTAGGAGCTGATGATTTCTTTACACTTTTATCTAATACGGCTGGTGGCTATTCTTTCTATAAAGATGCAAAGCTTAGAAGAATCACAAGATATAGATACAATAATCTTCCTTTAGATCAAGATGGCTTCCACATCTATATTAAAGATGGCAAAACTGTATGGAATCCTGGATGGCAACCTACAAGAACTAAATTAAACAAATATGAATGTAGACATGGCTTAGGATATACAGTCATCACTGGTACAAAGAATGGCTTAGATGCAAAGCAAGAAATGTATGTACCTAAAAATGACAACATCCTATTAAATAGAGTTACATTAACAAACAATTCAAATAAAACAAAAAATATCGACTTATTCTCATTCATCGAATTCTGTTTGTGGGATGCAAGTGATGATTCGCAAAACTTCCAAAGAAACTATTCAACTGGTGAAGTTGAAGTTGTTGGTTCAAAGATATTCCATAAGACTGAATACCGCGAAAGAAGAAACCATTATTCAGTATTCTATGCAAACAAAAAAGTTGATTCATTTGATACATCAAGAAATGATTTCATGGGTGTATATGGCTCACCTGCTATGCCAGAAGCTGTTAAAAATGGTAAATGTAAGAATTCTATCGCTCATGGCTGGCAACCTGTAGGTGCACATCATTTCCATATCGAATTAAAACCAAACGAATCATATAACGTTATATTTGGCTTAGTATATGTTGAAGTAGATGAAGATAAGAAATTTGTTAAACCAAGTGTAATTAATAAAAAACCAGCAGACGCTTTAATCAATAAATATAAAACTAATAAACAATTTGATGACGGCTTAAAGAATCTTAAGAAATTCTGGAACGAACTATTAAAAGGATTTGAGGTTAATACTAAAGAAACTAATGTTAATCGCATGGTTAATATTTGGAACGCATATCAATGTATGGTTACATTCAATATGTCTAGATCTGCATCATACTTTGAATCAGGTATTGGTAGAGGAATGGGCTTCAGAGATTCTTGCCAAGACCTATTAGGTTTTGTTCATATGATTCCTTCTAAAGCTAGAGAAAGAATTCTAGATATTGCTGCTACACAAAAAGAAGATGGTGGTGCATATCATCAATATCAACCTCTTACTAAAAAAGGTAATTCTGATATCGGTGGTGGTTTTAACGATGATCCTCTATGGTTAATTGCTGCTGTTGATGCATATATTAAGGAAACTGGCGATTGGTCAATCTTAAAAGAAAAAGTTGATTTCGATAATAACCACAAAGTCGCAAAACCATTAATGGAACATTTAAGAAGAAGTTTCAATTATACATTGAATAATTTAGGACCACACAAGCTTCCATTAATTGGTAGAGCCGACTGGAACGATTGCCTAAATCTCAACTGTTTCTCAGCACATCCTGGTGAATCATTCCAAATCACAGGTCCATCAGAAGGACCAGTTGCGGAATCAGTATTCATTGCCGGTATGTTTGTAAAATACGGCAAGGCTTATTCAAATATCTGTAAACATCTAAAACTAAACAAAGAAGCAAAAGAATGTGATGAAGCTATCGCCAATATGGAAAAAGCTATTCTAAAAGATGGCTGGGATGGCGAATGGTTCATTAGAGCATATGATGCATTTGGAAAGAAAGTTGGTTCTCACGTATGTGATGAGGGACAAATCTATATTGAGCCACAAGGTATGTGCATTATGGCTGAAGTAGGTGTCAAAACTGGTGAAGCTCAAAAAGCACTTGATTCAGTTAAAGAAAGACTTGAATGTAAATATGGAATTGTTTTATTAAATCCTGCATACACTACATACAGATTAAATCTTGGTGAAATATCTTCATATCCTCCAGGATACAAAGAGAACGCTGGTATCTTCTGTCACAACAATCCTTGGATAATCTTTGCAGAAACTATTATGGGGCATGGCGATAGAGCATTTGATTTATACAAAAAGACAAATCCTGCATATCTAGAAAACATTGGTGAAATTCACAAGACTGAACCATATGTATATTGTCAAATGGTTGCTGGAAAAGATGCTACTAATCCTGGCGAAGGAAAGAACTCTTGGCTAACAGGTACAGCTGCTTGGACATTCACAGTATTATCTCAAGCAATTTTAGGTATCAAACCTGATTACGATGGCTTATTAGTTGACCCATGTATTCCAAAACAATTCGGTGACTATACTGTAAACAGAAAATTCAGAGATACAATGTACCATATCAGCATTAAAAACCCTGAGCACGTTTCAAAGGGCGTTAAAAAGTTGATTGTTGATGGAAAAGAAATTCCAGTTGGTACTATTCCATACGCAAATAAAAAAGAAGTAAAAGTTGAAGTTATAATGGGTTAAAATTCAGGGTGCTTATGCGCCCTGTTTTATGAAAGGAAAATAATATGAGATACGGATATTTTGATGATTTAGAAAAAGAATACGTTATTACGCGACCAGATACACCTGCTCCATGGGCTAACTACTTAGGTGATCCTAATTATGGCGCTATTATTTCTAATAACGCTGGTGGATATTCATTTGAGAAATCAGGCGCAAATGGTAGAATCCTTAGATATGTTTTTAATAGCTTTGATGAACCTGGTAGATATATTTATGTTAGAGACAATACTACAAAGGATTATTTCTCAACTACTTGGGGACCAGTTCACAAAAATCTTAAGCAATATAAAAACGAATGTCATCATGGTTTAGGATATTCAAAATTCATAACCAAATATAAAGGCCTAGAAACAGAAACAACATATTATGTACCTTTAAATAAAAAATATGAGGTTTGGTATTTAAAAATAACGAACACTACTAAACAAAATAAAGATTTAACTATAACTGGTTATTGTGAATTTACCAATAACTGCAACTACGAACAAGATCTTGTGAATCTTCAGTACTCTTTATTCACAACGAAAACATTCTTTAAAGGAAACAGAATCAGGCAAACATGTGATGGTAACCTGGAAAAGGGAAGACCTGAAGGAGTATCTGAAAGATTCTTTGGATTAGTAAATGGCGAAGTCGATTCTTATTGCGGCGATAAAGACAAATTCCTAGGTAAATATAATCACTACAATAATCCTATCGGCGTTACTTCAGGAAAGCTATCAAATGAAGTTAATTTCTGCATGAATTCATGTGGTGCCCTTTCTACAAGGGTTTCATTAAAACCAGAAGAAACAAAAGTTTTAGCTTTCGTTTTAGGAATGAAGAAAGATAAAGTCGCATCAAAGATTCTCGATTCTTATTCAGATATTAATAAATTCGATTTAGAGATTAAAAAATTAAAAGCACATTGGCGTAAAAAACTATCTGCTTTTGAAGTTAAAACTCCATCAAAAGAGTTTAACTCTATGATTAATACTTGGCATTCATATAATTGCTTTATGACTTTCATTTGGTCTAGAGCAGCATCGTTCATTTATTGTGGTTTAAGAAATGGCTATGGTTATAGAGACACTGTTCAAGACATTCAAGGAATAATTCACTTGGATCCAAAGATGGCAAAAGAAAAAATCAGTTTCATGTTAAGTGCCCAAGTAAATAATGGCGCTGGTTTGCCGCTAGTAAAATTTACTCATAATCCTGGACACGAAGATACACCGGATGATGATTCTTATGTTCGTGAAACAGGACATCCTGAATATCGTGCTGATGATGCAATGTGGCTATTCCCTACTATATACAAATACATCAGTGAATCTGGTGACATTGCATATCTTGATGAAACAATTTTGTATGCCAACAAAGGCAAAGACACAGTTTATAACCACTTAAAGAAAGCTTTAGAATTTACAGCGAACAATCTTGGCAAACACAAAATGCCTGTTGGTTTATATGCGGATTGGAATGATTGCTTACGACTTGGCAAAGCTGGTGAATCAACTTTCCTTGCCTTCCAATACTATTACGCTTTAAAGATAACTAAAGAATTCGCAAGTTATCGCAAAGATACAAAATACATTGAGTATCTAGATAAAACAATAGCTAAACTAGAAGTCGCTTTAAACAAATGTTACAAACAAGGAAGATTTATTAGAGGATACAAAGAAGATGGAACAATTATTGGTAATCCTACTGATAAAGAAGCTAATATGTGGCTAAACCCACAATCATGGGCTGTTATATCAGGATACGCAAATGCTTCTCAAGCTGATTCATCAATGAATTTAGTATATGAAAGATTAAATACAAAATATGGCGCAAAATTGATGGATCCACCATATTACGCACATTCTTTCCCTGGAGCTTTGTCGCTAACTTATAATAAAGGCACCAAAGAAAACGCTGGTATATTCCTACAAACTCAAGGTTGGTTAATACTAGCTGAAAGTTTATTGGGACATGGTGATAGAGCATTTGAATACTATAAAGAATCATGTCCTGCATATCAAAACGATATCGCTGAAATAAGAACATTAGAGCCATACTGCTATGGTCAATTCACAGAAAGTGATAATTCGGATAAATATGGTAGATCTCATACGCATTGGCTAACAGGTACAGCATCAACTGTTATGGTTGGATGTGTAGAAGGAATATTAGGTATTAGGCCAGATCTTAACGGCTTAAGATTATCACCTGCTATTCCTAATGAATGGAAACATTTAGAAATAGAAAAAGATTATAGGGGTCATCATTTACATATCGAGATTACAAGAAACAAAAATAAAGGTTTAACTGTTAATGGCAAACATGTAGAAGGCAACTATATTCTTGAAAGCATATTGAAGAAAAATAATAATATCGTTTTATCAATATAGATAAAGTTAGGAGATAGAATGAATACTATTGATTGCATATCAAATAGGCACTGCTATCGCGGCGAGTATGTAGTTGATGAAATTCCATCAAGAAAAGATTTAACTGCAATAATGGAAGCTGGCCTATCGGCACCATCAGGATGCAACATGCAGACAACAAGCTTAATAGCTGTAGATGATAGAGATATTGTCAAGCAAATAAAATCTGTAATAGATCCACCGATTGCCCAAACTGCTCCTGCCTTTATATGTGTACTAAGCCAAGAAATAATCGCCTATAGAGATAAATGTTATGCTGTTCAAGACTATGCAGCAGCAATTGAAAATATGCTATTAACAGCCGTCGAATTAGGATATCAAAGTTGTTGGTATGAAGGTCACATCACTGACAAAGATAGAATCTGTGACAAAATAGCCAAGATTCTTAATGTTCCAAATGAATATAATCTAGTTTGTATTTTGCCTATCGGAAAAGCAAAAAGCGAAGCTAAAGGTCCAAAGAAAAAAGACTTTAAAGATAGAGCGTGGTTTAACAAATTCGGAGAATGAAATAAGGTGCTTACAAAAGCACCTTATTTAATATAATCAATAGATTTATTTATTACTTCTTTCATTTTTCCTGGTTCTCTAAAGAAACATTTGTAAATATCATATACATATTCGACTTTGTGTCTAGCTCTATCGAAACATGCTTTTGCGTGAGCCTCTTCTAAATTAATCCCCATATCCTTTAATTTTGATACATTGCTATATGTTAATATGTCGATAATATATTTATTTCTTGGGTATTGTGCAGAATTAGATTTTACTAAATTATCATACTTATATTTTGCTTCATTAACATAGGTTGAGTTGTATATTCTATTAAAAACTAAATACTTTGCGATTTCTTGTTCAGATTTATCAAGACCACTTATGTAGTATGGCTTTATTAAAGGCCAAACTAATTCATCTATTCCTGTGAAATTAAGGAATCTAGCTAAGCAATAATTCAGCACGCTGTCTCTTTGACCACATTTGTTGTATTCCATAATAGACATGCCACTACTTCTAGCGACATCCATCCATTCAGAAGATACTTTACTTTCTATCGCAATAACAGCTTTCACCTCGTCTTTATATTTCTTTACATATTCTTGAGCATATATTCCAGAAAAATATTCCGGTACTAAGATGTATTTTTTGTTGATGCCTAAGCCTTGCAATGCTTCATGAATTTCGTAAGCAATATTCTTTGATGTTCGATTTGTAGTAGAATCATCACTAAATCCAGTTCCCAAATAATCAAGAACTACGACCTTATAATCTGTAGATAATTCATCAGCTAAATATCGCATCGATAATGTTGGGCACGGATCATCATTTCCACTCATAATAACTAAAGTGTCTTTGCCATCTCCAACTATGTATGCAGCCATCTTTTTGCCATCAACATCAGTATAAGTGATGTACTTATCAGTATATTCTTTAATACTATTCTTAGTCTTTTTATCTGAAATGATGCCGATGGCTCCATATACTACCAAATAAAGAACTAGCACCACGCTCATTACAATAAATAATTTTTTTAGGCCCTTTTTAACATATGCGATTTCATATTCTTCTCTTTGCTTAAAGTAGTGCCAAAACTCTACAATTTTCTTATCGACATAATTAATAATGAATGCCGAAAGAGTAGCCAAAACAAAAACCACTATTGTATATAGAATGACATTCTTAATGTAATAAATAGGCTTTATGACATCAAAGTACGAATAAGAAAAAGCATGTACAAATAAACCTTGAATTAAATAAAACTCTAATGAAATGGAGTTGTAGAACGACAATACTTTATTGCCAAACTTAAACTTAAGAGAAATAAGAATAATTAATAATGCAAAAAAAGTTGCAGCAAGGAATCTATAAAGAATTATCAGTATACTGTATGAATCATAAAGCGATTCTTTTGTAACATTGTAAATAACGCTTTCATAATGTTGGCCATAGTATTTACATACAAACATCAATATCAACGTAATAAATAATAGTGGAATATAGAATTTCTTAAAAAACTTAACTATGTACTTTTCAAATTTTGCGAAAACTAGTCCAACGAAAAATAAACCAATAGCGTTATACCACCATCCGCCAAACATCATAAACTTGCAGAAGCAACAATATAAGCCAAGGCTTAGCAATATTACCAACAATGATAAATATTCATTTTTAATATTCTTAAAAGCGATATAGAAAACAATATAACAGTACCCTATCGCAAAAACATACCATGTGTAAGTTGAAGAAATACCTTTATACAAATAATAGATTAATGATGTGACTATATAAGCTAATACAACCGGAAATAATCTTTTGGTAAAATAGCCGTCAAAATAATTCTCTTTGTTTTTGTAGCTTTTGTATAATCCGTATCCTGATACAAAAATGAATATTCCAACAAATATATAACCCATGTCTACAAAGAAATCTAATCCATGAATTATATACCTACTATCTAGCCAAGAAGCAGCAGTTCTTTGCGACAAATGATGAAGCAATATGCCAATTGCACAAAAACCTCTAATTGCATTTACTTGTTTTATATCCAAGAATCCATCGTTCCATTCACCTTTTTTATAAAACTTACTTCCAACAAAAAGAATAGCTATAAATAATAAAGGTATTATTATCGCGAGCTTATTCATTTTTAATAACAAAAGAATGGAATTTAGATAATTAGCCATTTCTAATCAAGAATTCCTCCGTGAAATTTCAGTTCATAGATTTGTTTATTCTTAAAAAATATCAATTCTCTTCCTTCAAACCATTCAAAGTTTCCTTCAACATTACACAAATATGTATAATCACCATCTTCATATAATGCGGGTCCTCTATATGGAGTTTCAATTGTGCATTTTTTAAGTGCGTCTTTTAAGAAATCTCCACTAAATGGTTCACCAAATACTTTACCAACATAATTCATTGACCAATATGGTTTTCCTTTAACCCACACTATTTCCTGGCCGGAAAAATACTTTGATCCGACATATGAATCGCGATATTTATAATCACCTTCACAATATTCATAATCAATAGAACCATCTCTAGATGATTCTGCTTGATTATTCTTACCAGCATAAGTATTTTGCTTTGCTTTAATAATAAACTCTTTAATGTCTTTCATAGTTTAGCCATATGTTTATAATTTCTTCTCTAATAGTAGATAATGATGCCCATACATATCTGCTTCACCAACTTTATTGAACTTCAATCTTAAATATGTTTTTTGGGCTGGAATATTTATATCTGTCACAGATAAGCGTACATAAGAATAACCGCGTTTTTGTATTTGTTCTAATGCATATCCTACCAAATATTTTGCATAACCATATCCGTGGTATTTCTTTTTGATTGCAACTCTAGCTATTTCTTTAGCATTATCATCACTCCAAACAGAATATTCATCTAATTCGTTTTCTTCAACAATCGATATAGTTCCGACAATTTCATTATTTACTTCTAATACATAAAGGTTATCAGTGTTAATATCGTTATTTAATCCTTCTTCATCGGGATACTCATCGTTCCATACACAATATTTATCACCTATTACCGATGCATAAATACTACGAATATCGTTTATATCATTTATAGTCGCAATACGAAAAATCATTAATCACCAATTATTTCTTTTCTAACAGCATCATATCTTGCATTTACGAAATCAA